>CAMZGJ010000052.1 GCA_947306375.1 uncultured Spirochaetales bacterium | reverse complement strand
GACTGTACCCGAGGTGTCCGAGGATAAACCCGTTATAGACAAAATCTCGGGAGCCGTGGAGCTGAACAACATCTCTTTCCGCTACAAGGACAACATGCCCATGGTCCTGAACAATATGAGTCTTAAGATAAAACCGGGCCAGTATGTGGCCATAACGGGCAGAACCGGATGCGGAAAGAGCACACTCATGCGCATACTCCTGGGCTTTGAGACTCCGCAGAAGGGGGCCGTCTACTATGACGGAAGAGACCTTTCCAAGATTGACCTCAAGTCCCTCAGGTCCAGAATAGGAACCGTAATGCAGGACGGACAGCTCTTTTCCGGAGACATCTATTCAAATATTGCCATCTCCGCCCCCGGACTTACGGTGGATCAGGCCTGGGAAGTGGCCGAGGCTGCAGGTATTGCCAATGACATAAGGGAAATGCCTATGGGTATGTTCACCCTTATCTCGGAAGGTGCAGGAGAAATATCCGGAGGCCAGAAGCAGAGGCTTCTGATTGCCAGAGCCATAGCATCCCACCCCAAAATTCTGATGTTTGACGAGGCCACAAGCGCCTTGGACAACATAGCCCAGAAACAGGTTTCCGAATCCCTGGACAAACTTGACTGCACAAGGATAGTGATTGCCCACAGATTATCCACAATAAAGCACTGTGACAGGATAGTGGTCCTGGACAACGGCACTATTGTGGAGGACGGAACCTACGAGAGCCTGATGAAGAAAAAAGGTTTCTTTGCCGAACTTGTAAAGCGTCAGCAGGTTGAGAAAGGAGAGAACGCATGACATTCCCCCAGGTCTATGAGACCTACTATGACAGTATATATAAGATGATATACATGCGGTTGCTTAACCGCGATGACACCGAGGATGTGGTTCAGGATACCTTTATCCGCGCATACTCGGCCTGGGACTCCTATAATCCGGAAAAGGCCTCCGTACAGACATGGCTCTATGCAATTGCAAGAAATACCCTGATCAACCATATGAGAAAGTACAGAAGCTTCACACCGGCAGTCCCTCTGGATGAGACTCTTGAACAGGGAGTGGAGGACAGGGAACTTGCAGCCCTTACGGACGGTAACGCACAGGATGCGTACCTTATCCTTAAAAAGCTGACGGACGGCGAGAGGGAGCTTCTTACAATGCGCTATGCAATGGATCTGTCCTACAGGGAGATGGCACAGCAGCTCGGCTCCAATGAAAAGACGGTTGCCAAAAGGGTGGAACGCCTTGTTGCCAAGTGCCGTACCATAGCCGATCAGGAAAATCTGTAACTTTTTTTCAAAAACTTGTCGCATTTTGCCTTTATGGCGTGTATATATAGGTGTAAGGTTAAAAAACGGAGGCAAAAAATGTCAGAGACCAAAAAAGAAAACAAGAAGAATGCAGAGCATCTGTCAGACAAGAAACTTGACAAGGTATCCGGCGGAAAGAGAGTCTGGATTGACCCTATCAAGAAAGAAGCACAGATGCAGATGGTTAACAATAAAAACTGAAAAAGGAGAAGAATATGTCAGAAAACAAGAAACCCGTTAATGAAGAAGAGCTTCGCAAGGCAAAGGCAAAAGAGTTGTCAGATGATGATCTGGACAAGGCAACCGGTGGCGCAATGGCCGCAGCCAAGAAAAAGTGGATAGATCCCCTTAAACCGGAGGTTAAGTGATTCGATGAAGAAAATTGATGAAGTTTTCAAAAATGCGGACTTTTCCCGTGGCAGCGACCACAAACAGCGGCTTCACGATACACTGTTTGATGGAGATTCCTCCCGGGAAGCCTTCAGCCTGACGGACGACCAGTTGGATATGGTTGCCGCAGGAAGGAAAGAGAAGCAGGCAACAAAGAGTCCCATGTAATAATAAAAGGCTGTGAAACACAGCCTTTTTTTATTTATAATACAGGGCATGGAAAAAAGTTTTTCAACAACTGTTGAGAGGTTGAACGAACTTGAAGCAGACTTGGAGAATGTGCTCTCCGGATTCTCTTCAGGGGAAAGGGACAAATATATATGCAATCTGCTCTATGAGGAGATTGCCGTTGTCATGAAGGGCAACCTTCCTTCAGATATGCCTGTAAGCGTAAAGGTGGGCAGAAAGTCCGGGCAGCTTAATCTTGCAATTTATGTTAAGTCCGGGAAGAACATTTTTAACCCGGACGGCAGCGGTGTTGTCGGAGATGAGCTTGAGACTCAGATCCGCGGAGAGATGTTCAGAAAGTATCAGGACAGGATGGACATAAGGTACAACAGCCGGTCCGGACTCCTGAGAATTACAATCAGTGCCGGTGTAAGCCGCAGGGGCAGGAATCCGGAAGATGATATTGAACAGTACTACGCCTCTCAGAAGGGCAAGGTTCCCCCTGCATATCAGCAGCTGTTCTTTCTGGTGAAAAAGAACGGATGGGGTTTCTTCCTGTCCTTTCTTATCAAGGTAATGCGCACATCTCCCATGATTGTCATTCCCATTGTAACGGCCAATGTAATAGATATTGTTATAAGCCAGGGTTTTTCCCTGTATTACAGGCCGCTGAGAATCAATATTGCAGCGGGATTGGCATCTCTGTTGTTGAATATACTCTTTTCATATCTTGAAAGCATTTATTTCCGGGATCTCTGCCGCAGGACCGGGCAGGCCCTGAGAAATGTCATGGTAAGAAAACTCCAGATGCTTTCTTTCTCATATCATAATGAGGCTCAGACCGGGGTGCTGACCAGCAAGCTTCTCATGAGCATAAACGACATAGAGGAAACCATGGTCATCCTGATAGGTGAGCTGTCAATGATGATTTCCTACTGTCTTGCTGCAATTGTTCTCACACTGATTCACTGCCCCTTAATGACCTTTTTCTTTGTATTTTTCCTCCCTCTGGCGGCGTTTCTGACATATAAGTTCCGCAAGCCCATAAGCGAACACAACAGGGAACTGAGGGAGAACATGGAGGAAGCCAACGCGGCTGTCTCCGAAATGCTGGGTCTGATTGAGACCACACGTGCTCTGGGACTCGGAGGAAAGGAAGTTGCAAGGATAGGCAGATACACCGAGAGCATACACAGCTCCGGAAGAAAGCTTGAT
Organism: uncultured Spirochaetales bacterium; assembly: GCA_947306375.1. Lineage (GTDB taxonomy): Bacteria > Spirochaetota > Spirochaetia > Sphaerochaetales > Sphaerochaetaceae > RUG14846. The sequence continues at coordinate 4,838 of CAMZGJ010000052.1, read as the reverse complement.
ATTGTTAATCAGGTGTCCGGTTCTGTAATCTGGGTCATTCTTCAGTTCTTCCAGCTTCTGGCTCTTGTCTTTTCCGCCTGGCTTGCCTCAAAGGGCATAATTACAGTAGGTATGATTGCACTCTTCCAGTCCTACTTCTCAACCGCAGTGAATAGGATGAGTTCCTTTATAAATTCCATTCCCCGCTGTGCCAAGGGCTTTGATGCCTGCCTGGGTATTGCAGAGGTGCTCTGTCTGGACAAGGATGAACACAAGGGAACAAAGATGCCTGCTGTTTTCAAGGGTGATATTGAATTCTCTGATGTCAGTTTCAGGTATGACGGCTCTGAAACCAGTACCGTCAGAGATCTTTCATTCCACCTTCCCGCGGGAGGCAGTCTTGCGCTTGTCGGTAAGTCCGGAACAGGAAAAACCACTATAATCAAACTGATTCTGGGCATGCTCATGCCTCAGTCGGGAAAGATTAAAATTGACGGAATAAACATAGAGGAACTGAATCTGACCGGCTTCAGAAAGCATGTTGCCGTGGTTCCCCAGAACGTTGTACTGTTCTCAGGCACCGTTTATGAAAACCTGACCTACGCCGTTCCCTACGTAAGGCGCAGTTTTGTGGAGGAGACGGTCAGAAGGGTTGGGCTTGAGGATTACATAAACAGTCTGCCGGACGGCCTTGATTCAAAACTCAATGAATCCGGCTCCAACCTCTCCGGCGGCCAGAGACAGCGCATTGCCATTGCCCGCGCACTTCTGCGCGAGCCCGATATCCTGATTCTGGATGAACCCACCAGCGCCCTGGACAGCACAAACGTCAGAACAATTGACGATGTCATAACCTCAATTATAGGCACGTGCTCGGTGATAATGGTTTCCCACTATCTAAAATCCGTTGAGAAGTTTGACACCGTTGCCGTTCTGGATGCCGGCCACATAGCAGAGCAGGGCACCTATAATGAGCTGATGGAAAAGAAAGGCGCCTTCTACAGAATGGTTAACGGGTAAAAGTCAGTCCCTGTCTCCAAGAGCCTCAAGACCCTTTACGTTTGCAACCTTGCCGGCCTTTATGTTTTTAACGCAGAGCGTGAAGACAAAGCAGCTTGCAAAGGTGAGCAGCGTTGCGTATTTGGGAAGCATTGACCAAGCCCTGGTTGCCTTGAGAATCAGACCCAGAAGAATTGGTGTTACAGTCTGTGCGGCCATGCTTGAGGCATAGTAGAAGCCTGTAAAGCGTCCTATCTTCTTTGACGAGCAGAGCTCAACAACCATGGGGAACGAGCAGTTGTGCACCAGGGCCATTCCAAAGCCCTTTATAACCCATACAACAAGGAGCATCTTGGGGAAGGCCTTCAGACCTGAGGCAAGGATGTTTGAACTGGGCTTGATGAAGCACATGAGCACAAGACCCATGAATGTGAGTATAAGGCCTGAGGAAATGGTCCACTTGCGTCCTATTTTGTCTGCAATTCCGCCGGCCGTGGCAAAACCCACAACTGAGGCAAGACCGCCTGCAATAACCATTATTGCTGTGTTGCTGGTTGCAGAACCCATTGCATAGAAAACATAGTTGTTCAGGTATGTTCCCAGTGCGTTGTCAGACATGAACCAGAGGAACTCCGCACCCAGAATGGCAAAGAGCATTATCCTGTTGGCCTTTGACATGGGCTTGTTGTCATCTACCGGGTCGGCAATTGCGGCAAGACGCTCGCCTTCCTCCATCTCATCCTTAATCTCCTCTGCTATCTGGTTCTCCTTCACGTTGAAGAACAGGACCAGTGCGGATATGACCATGAGAACGGAGGCAATGACGAAGGGCATCTCAATTGTAATGAGATTATGCTCGCCCTTGAGGTAGCTGCTTAAGACAAAGACCATTCCCAGAACGGTTGCAAAGGCACCGCCCAGGTAGCCCATAATGTTTATAATTCCGTTTGCCTTTGCCCTGAGGGGTTTGGGAGTGATATCCGGCATGAGGGCAACTGCAGGGTTGCGATACATCATCATGAACATAAGCACAACAGCCATCATGACTATCATTGCACCCACTTTGTTCATATGGAAGAAAAGCGGAATGAACGGGAAAGCCACTGCGGCTACGAATGTGCCCGTAAGAATGTAGGGCATTCTCTTTCCAATGCGGGTACTGGTTCTGTCGGACAGGTTTCCGAAGATGGGTAGAAGAATAAGGGCCGCAAGGTTGTCACAGGCCATTATTATTCCCACCAGCCACTGAACCTCAAGTTCATCCGTGGCCCCCATCCTACCCTTGATAATCTCGGTCAGGAGGGTGGGACACCAGCTGTCATAAACCTGCCAGAGAAGCAGGATTCCGACGAATGCAAAACCTACCCGAACTGTTCTCTTGTAATTGAGTTTCATAATGTGCTCCTGTAATAGGATAACTTATAAAGCAAGAGGGGAGAAGAAAAACTATTATATTATTATTTTCTGCATCTCAATGGGGTTTTTGGATGTATCGGCACGCAGCACAAAGTTGAAGATGTCCGGCACCAGGCACATGAAGAAGTCAGGCTCAGGGAACGCATCCTTCTGTGCGCGGTCAAAGAACTTTGCGCCGGCTGTGTTTCTCAGGTCCGCAATTTCCTTATGGATATTCAGCTCACGGCCCTCCAGTTTGGCCTTGATATACTGAGCGCAGAGGGTGTCCTCGGCAGATTCCTCCACACCGTTCAGCCCCATGCAGACAAGGCTCACCACATCCGGATTCTTCATTCTGATGTAGCGTGCGACTGCATCTGCGTTTACAAGGCTTCCGGTAATGACCTCAGCGGCACGGCTTGCGGCATTTACAATGCCCTGTGTGCCTGCGCTTGTGCTGTGAACTGCGGTTTTTCCTTTCATTTCAACTGCCGTTGTAAGGAAGGAGGGGCTGTTTCCGCTGTCAAAGTCCGGAAGTTTAATGCCCTTGCGCTCACCTATAAGGTAGTAGTCAGGGTGCTGTGCCCTCAGGGCCAGACAGTCCTCCGCCTTACCCATGGGAATAATCTTTTCCACACCAAGGTCTGCAAGGAAGCACTCAACGGTGAATGCCCTGAAAACATCTATAATCACAGCCAGACCTTCGGCTTTTTTTGCACCTTCAATCTGACCGAGTATTCTTATCTCCATATCTTTTCTCCCGGTTGACAATTCTACCATATAAAACAGGCAGAGCGGGAACCCCGCCCTGCCTGTACGGATGATTATTTAAGAAATATGCGTCAGATAAGCTGTCTCTTGTTTCTTTCAGCCTCCGTTGCGGCATCGTCAACCGGGTACCAGATGGGTTCTATGAACTTGACATAGCAGCCGTCCTGTTCGTTGAAGCGGATTCTGTGCGGTGTCTGAATCTTGACCATCTGCTCTCCGACGGGTACCAGATACTCTGTTCTGTCGGTGAGGAAGATACGCTTTTCAATGTGTGACTTGTAGCCGTCTTCGGATGAGGTTGTAAGCTCAATCTCATTGGGGCGGGTTGCAACAACCATTTTGCCTGTCACGCCTTCGGGAATGGCAATCTTCAGTTCCTGGTTTGATCCCACCGGGTAGACCTTCTTGCCCTTTACCTCAACATTGATGAATGTGCTTTCTCCGAGGAAGTTATGGACAAAGCGGCTGTTGGGGTGGTTGTAAAGGTTTTCCGGGGTATCAATCTGCATAATCTTGCCCATATCACAGACCATCATTCTGTCACTTATGGCCATTGCCTCGCTCTGGTCGTGTGTAACGAAGATGATTGTGAACCCGAACTTCTTCTGGAGGGCCTTGATCTCAAATCTCATTGTCTCACGGAGTTTGGGGTCAAGGTTTGAAAGAGGTTCGTCCAGAAGCATGACCTTGGGGTTTGTGACAATTGCACGTGCAAGTGCAATTCTCTGCTGCTGACCTCCGGAGAGTTCTCCGGGGTAAACATCTTCAAGTCCCGTAAGGCTGGTGTGCTTCAGGGCCTCGGCAACACGGGTCTTAATCTCACTCTTGTTGACCTTCTTGATTGCAAGGGGGAAGGCAACATTGTCAAAGACCGTCATGTGGGGCCAGACTGCAAAGGCCTGGAAAACCATGCCCAGTCCGCGTTCCTCCGGCGGAATGTACAGTTTCTTCTCACTTGAGGAGACAAGTTTTCCGCACAGCTCAATCTCACCGTTTGTAAGGTCTTCAAAACCTGCAATCATGCGCAGTGTTGTGGACTTTCCGCAGCCGGAAGGGCCCAGGAAGGAGAAGCATTCACCCTCGTGGACGCTTATGTTGAAGTTGTCCACTGCTGTTATGTCTCCCAGGGTCTTGGTTGTGAATATTTTTGTTACGTTTCTCAGTACAATCTGATCTGCCATATCACACCCCCTTCCTGTCTTTGACTATGTAGTTGACCACAGAGTTGAGAATAATGATGATACCGATTGCAACGGTTGCAAGAGCAGCAGCCTGCGGTATCATACCGGCGTCTCTCAGACCGTAGATCTGGACACCCAGGGTTCTGGTCTTGGGACCGTACAGCAGGATTGAAGTGGTAACCTCACGCATTGCCGGCAGGAAGATAAGGAAGAAGCCTGAAACCATGGCGGGCCTTATCAGCGGCAGCGTAATATCCGAAAGGCTTTCCGTGTGAGAAGCACCGCAGGCGCGGGCCGCTTCCTCAAGCGAGTTGGACACCTGAAGCAGGGCTGCGGAAGAGGTCTTCATGGAGAAGCTCAGATAACGGGCAAGGTATGCCACTATGATAATCCATATTGTGTTGTACAGGTTGATTCCGAAGATGGCGCCCTGCCATGCCAGAATAACTCCTATGGAGAGAACTGTACCGGGAATGGCGTAGGGGAGCATGGACATGAATTCCAGAGCGCCCT
>CAMZGJ010000051.1 GCA_947306375.1 uncultured Spirochaetales bacterium | reverse complement strand
AATCAGGCAGTTAACCCTTTGCTTTTTATCAACACTCATAGTATGCTCTTAGTGGTTAAACACCTATCGAACCATAAAAAAGGAGATATTTGAATGAATTACAAGAAAGTTGTAGTTGCAGGCGGCGGTGTTTTGGGAAGTCAGATTGCATTTCAGAGTGCATATTGCGGATTTGACGTAACAATCTGGCTCAGAAGCGAGGGCTCTATAGGCAGAACCCAGCCCAAGATTGACACTCTCAGAGATGAGTACAAAAAGATTATTGAAATAATGGACACTCCGGAAGGCAAGGCTCCCAACGTATGGGCCCGCGGTATTGCAGACCCGGATTCCTTTGACAAGGAAAAGTGCCTCAAGCAGGTAGATAAAGCCTACAAAGGTCTCAAGCTTGAACTGGACCTGGCCAAAGCCGTAGCAGATGCAGACCTTGTTATTGAATCTATGGCTGAAGACACAAAGGAGAAGATTGCCTTCTATCAGAAGATGGCTTCCGTCCTCCCCGAGAAGACAGTTGTTGTAACAAACTCCTCAACACTCCTTCCCTCAACATTTGCAAAATATACCGGAAGACCTGAAAAGTACCTGTCACTGCACTTTGCAAACCACATCTGGACAAACAACACTGCAGAAGTCATGGCACAGGCTCAGACCGACAAGAAGTATTTCAACGAACTGATTGACTTTGCAAATGCAATCAGAATGGTTGCACTTCCCGTCAACAAGGAAAAAAACGGATATCTGCTCAACTCCATGCTGGTTCCGTTCCTTCTCAGCGGGCTTGACCTCTATGTAAACGGCGTCTCAGATCCTGAAAGCATTGACAAGGCCTGGACTCTGGGAACAGGCGCACCGCGCGGACCTTTCCAGATTTTTGATGTTGTTGGTCTTACAACTGCATACCACATTGTTGAACAGTATCAGAAGGTTCCCGGACTCTTCACCCCGCTTCTCAGGAAGATGATGATGCCCTACAACTTCAAAGGCATGGAAGCAGTTCTGAAGAAGATGATTGATGAAGGCAAACTTGGAAAGGCAGCCGGAGAAGGCTTCTACAAATACAAGTAAGAAATAAATCAGTCACACTGTAACAGAGGCTGTAACACAAGGCGGTTTTCCGCCGGGAGTTACAGTCTCTCTTTTTTACATACAGGCAAAAACGCCAAAAGCCTGTTGAAAACAGAAAAAAGGATGAAATTTCATCCATTTTTCAAAAAAAAGAGCAAAATGGCTGAAACCGGTTAATAAATGGGCTGATATTGAGCTGATACTTTTACAGCAGAGCTGCGCCTTTGTAGATTTGGAACATGTCCTCCGTTTGGAGAATGCGGAAGTTGCCCAGAGTCTTCTTGCCCTTGAGAGAAGCTTTTTCAGCAAGCATGCGGCAGTCCTCAACGGAGATCCTTCTGCCCAGCAGGTCGGGAATGTTGACTGGCATGCCGAAACTGCGGAATGCACTCTCAAAAGCCTGAATTGTCAGTTCCGCAGCCTTGTCCGCAGAAGCGTCCTCAATACCGAAAACAAGCTTGCCCAGCTTGGCAAAACGTGAAGGATCAACATATTTCACATATCTTGCCCAGGTGCCCCACAGAGCGGAAAGACCCGCACCGTGAGCAACATCATAAATTGCAGAAAGCTCATGCTCAAGGCGGTGACATGCCCAGTCCCCTATGGACTCAAATCCCATGTTGGTAAGACCGTTGTGGGATATGGAGCCGGCCCACATCAGGTTGGCGCGCGCCTCATAGTCACAAGGGTTATTCAGAGCAACCGCAGTGTATTTGACAACAGTCCTGATTACGGAGGCAGCCACATTATCCGTCAGATCAAGGTCCGCACCGCTGTGGAAGAACCTCTCAAGAGTGTGCATGATAATATCCGTGCTGCCGCTGCCCGTCTGGAACGGAGAAACAGAATATGTCAGCTCCGGGTTGAGAAGCGCAAAAACTGGGCGGCCCATGTTGGTGTTGGAGCCGAACTTGTCATTGGGAGTAATCTCGTCATTGGTAATGACGCTGGAATTGCTCATCTCACTGCCCGTTGCAGACAAAGTGAGAACAGCACCCACCGGCACTCGCTTTTCAGGGAGTTTGCCGTTGTAGAAGTCCCAGACATCGCCGTCATAAGGCACGCCGTATGAAATACATTTGGCACTGTCCAAAGCAGACCCGCCGCCCACGGAGAGAATAAAGTCCACGCCTTCCTTCCTGCACAGCTCAATGCCGGCTCTGGCCAGACTGAGGCGGGGGTTTGGTTTAACGCCGCCCAGCTCAACAAATTCAATACCGTTTTCCCTGAGAGAGGCCCTGACCTTGCCCAAAAGACCGCTCTTTTCCGCGGAGCCTGAACCGTAGTGGACAAGCACCTTGTGCGCTCCCTTCTCTTTAAGTACTTTACCTACAAGGTTTTCCGTTTCTCTTCCAAAATAGATGTGTGTGGGTGTGTAATACTCGGTGTACGCCATAAACCCTCCTGTTAAACGCTTATTTCCCGGCTCCGGCCGTTTTCTTCACAAACTCAATGCTCTGCCTCAGCGTCTGCGGATTGAAGTTCTCAAACAGCATGGGCACATGGTCAACCTTGTACTTGCGGTACAGACTGAAAATCATCTCCCACGGCATGAGCCCCTCTCCCACCGGCACCTCCCCGCGCTTGACGGGGGGCTGCTCAAACGGGAACTCCTTACAGTTGTCCGTCCAGACAAAATCCTTGACGTGCATAATGGAAATATACGGAGCAAGCATGGAAACAGCTTCATCATAGAAGCTCTCAAAATTGCCCGGCCCCTTGACCGGCATAATGTTAACGGCATCAAAAATGCAGCGGAGATTGGGACTCTTGAAAGTGCTCAAGACCTTGTACATGCGCTCTGCATTGTCAATTGTGTTCTTGTCCGCAACAGCCTCAATGGCCATTCTGACCCCGTAGGATTCAGCTTTTTTAAGAAGGCGCTCAATATTGCGCATAAACATGAGAAAAGCCGCGTCCGACCAGTTGCGTTCATCCCTGTGGTTTGTGGGGTCCAGAGAACCGGTCTCCGTTCCCACAATGGGGTAACCCAGATACGGAGCATTCTCAATGGCATTCTCAAAGCGTCTGAGCTCCGCCTCCTGCTTCTCCGGATCCGGATGCACCGGGTTTATGTAACAACCCAGAACCACAATTCGGATGTTGTTTTCCGCAAAAGGCCTGAAGGTCTGTTCACACCAGGAGCGGTCCAGAACCTTGGGCGCATTTTCCAACACCTTGCCGGGTGCAAACTGTATGCAGGAACCCTCAAGAAAAGACTTTGCCTTAAGCGCCAGTTCCTCAGCGGAGGCGCACTTTCCGAAATCATGGGCTCTGAAGCCGATATCAGGTTTGTTCTCTGTGCTCATATAACAATTTTACAGCATATCTTTCCGGTCCCACAAGCACGCAGGCCCGCAGTTCATTACCTAAAACCTAATATTTAAAGAACTTTAACACGGGTTTTTGAATTCAGATCAATCTCATAGGAACAGAGCTTAATGCCCATGGAAGCGGCAAAAGACATGGCGCCTAACATAGTGCGTCCCACATCCTCAGGCCTGTGGGCATCGGAATTGGCAACCACCCTCACCCCTTCCTCAAGGGCCATCTCCCAGAACCGTCTGACCGGATACATGGGGCGCGGACCCTGCGGAGTCTCCACCGGCGGTTTCACCAGACCGTAACCGTTAATCTCAAGAGGCATGTCATACTGCTTTGCACAGCGGATAATATCCCTGGAAGCGGAAACTGCATTGCTGTCCCAGTCTCTGTATGCGGCAAAAACAAGGTCCGGATGGGCGCAGAAAAGGAACAGACCCGAAGCAATTCCGGCGTTGTAAATATCAACATAATCCAAGAGGGTTTTAACCGGAAGGTCCGCAATTCTTCCCAGATACTTCTCAACTCCGGTTGCGGGATTGGGCATGTGATGAACGGCTCCTATCAGAAAGTCATAGCCGCGGCTTCCGGCAAGCTCATCCCTGTAGTAGGAAGCCTCATCCGGCAGCCAGTCACACTCCATACCAAGCAGAATCTGCATACCGCTTGTACGGCGTGCCTCAAGTACATCTTTTTCATAGAACGGCAGCTCCGGATAAGTCATACGGTCTCCCTTGCGGTACTCCCGGTCCGGCAGGGGAACATGCTCGGAAAAGCCCAGAACCTGAAGACCTGCCTTCTCTGCCTCCGAGACATACTCGGAAATCCTGCCCGTGCCGTGAATGCAGTAGAAAGAATGAGTGTGAAGGTTGACCTTGTCCTGGGTATAAATCATTTTTTGCTCCGTAAATGCACTCCGTAAATGCGCACTTTAAAATCCTTATACATAATAATCATATCCGCCGGCAGGGAAAAGCAGGGAAAAGACAAACTGCGCACAACAGTGATATAATCATCAGTAATATGCAGATTCTCTTCATCAGACACGCAGACCCGGACTACACAATAGACTCGCTCACCCCGGAGGGGGAGCTTCAGGCAAAGGCACTTGCAGACTACCTTGAAGGCGTGAAGATTGACAGGGTCTTTTGTTCCACCTTGGGCAGGGCGCGCAAAACCGCTTACTACACCCTTGAAAGAAAGGGAATGGAGGCGCAATACCTTCCCTGGCTCCAGGAGTTCCGCGGAAAGTGTGAAAAGCCCAACACCCCCGGCGTAAGTGAATACTGCTGGGACTGGCTGCCCGCAGACTGGACAAAAGAACCCCTGTTCTATGACAAGAACCGCTGGTTCAACGCCCCCGCATTCAAGGGGACCAACGTCAAGACAGAGGCTCAGTGGGTCACAAAAGAGCTGGATAACCTTCTCTCGGAGCTTGGCTACAAAAGAACCGGGGCAATATACAAAGCGGTGCGCCCCAACACGGAAACCGTTGCTGTCTTCTGCCACCTGGGAGTCCAGTGCATAATGCTGGGCCATCTTCTGGGAATCTCTCCCATGGTCCTGCTGCACGGCCTTGCGCCCTCACCCTCCTCAATCACAACGGTTGCAACGGAGGAACGCGCAGAGGGAAAGGCCTTCTTCCGGGTACTGGAAATGGGCGCCGTACCACACCTGCGCACGGCAGGCCTTGAGCCCTCCTTTGCAGCAAGATTCTGCGAATGCTACTACATAACCGAACAGAGGCACTGAAATGAAAATCACATTCTTCGGAACCACAACCCTGCTCTTTGATGACCAGATCTTCTTTGACTGTCACTTTACCAGGCCCGGCCTCCTGAAGTACATTGCCGGAAGCGGCTCCACGGACAAAGAGCTTGCAGACAGATTAATCAAAACCCACCGCATAGACCGCCTGAAGGCAATCTTTGTCTCCCACACCCACCATGACCACGTAATGGACGCCCCCTATGTGGCCAACTGCACAAACGCAACAATCTACGGCAGCCTCTCGGCAATGAACGTAGGCCGCGGAGGCAACGTCCCTGAAGACAGACTCATCCGGTTTGAAGCCGGCGGCACCTACGCCGTGGGAGACTACAGCATAAAAGTAATCAAATCCGTCCACTCAAAACCCACCGCGCTCAACAACGACCTTGGGCAGGAAATAACACAACCCCTGACCCAGCCCGCCAGACTCAGAAACTACAAAGAAGGCGGCTCCTATGACTTCATAGTCCGCGCCCAGGGCAAAACCTACGTAATCCGCCCCAGCTTCAACTACATAGAAGGCCAGCTGGACGGCATAAAGGCAGACTGCCTGTTCCTGGGCATAGCCGGCCTTGCAAAGGCCGATATCCTCACCGAGCGGAAGTTCTTTGAGGAAACAGTGGAAAAAGTAAACCCCTCGCTCATCATCCCCCTGCACTGGGACAACTTCTTCACCTCTCTGGACAAGCCCGTAAAATCCATGCCCTCATTTGTGGAAAAGACAAACGTGGCCTTCCACAGACTGAGCCTCTACTGCGAGAAAAAAGGCATTCCCACGGTAACCCAGATGCCTCTGACCAGTATTGAGCTGTGAGGCCGCACCGTACAATCAGGTTCCGCGCTTCAGAATGTCCAGGTATGTCCGGTACACAAAGATCCTGTTTCTTGCCGCGTTACCGGACCGGTCAAGGATACCGGCTGCGCACAACTTATTAACCGCGGCGGAAACAGTATTAAAAGACAGACCCAGAGCCTTGGCGGTTTTGCCTATATCCATGATGGGGTTTTTCTCAGTATAGAAAAACACGGTTTTGGCGCTTTCCCCCGCCCTGCCCATTGTATTAATCTGACTTAAACTCTTTTCGTGAAGGTAATTGAGTTCATCAATTGAAGAAATGGCATCAAGTGCAGACTCGCTGACTGCTTTCAGAAAAAACATTATCCACTGGTAGAAATTGCCCTTCTCCCGAACTTCATTCATCCTGTCATAGTACTCAATCCTGTTTTTCTTAAGGTAATAGGATACATACAGGGCCGGACTTGAAAGAATCTTCTTATCCATAAGATACAGAGTTATCAGCAGTCTTCCTATTCTTCCGTTTCCGTCAAGAAACGGGTGAATTGTCTCAAATTGATAATGAATCAGAGCAGCCTTAATCAGTACATCCATACTGTCTTCCGAGTTAATGTACTTTTCCAGATCCGACATTGCCTTTTCCATGTCTTCGGGGTTGGGCGGAATATACTTTGCATTCCTGATTGCGCAATTCCATGCTCCTATCCAATTCTGAGAGTGACGGAAATGCCCCGGATCCTTATCCTGCCCTCTTGTGCCACTCATCAGCAAAGCATGAGCCTCTCTGAGCATCCTGTTGCAAAGAGGCATTGATTCAAGTCTCTGAATTGCATATCCGGTGGCTTTTACATAATTGACCACTTCCTCAACATCCCTGTTGGTGTTTTTCTCTATCGTGGGATCCAGAACATCCTCAAGAGTTGCCTGCGTTCCCTCTATCTGAGAAGACATAAGAGCTTCCTTTCTTACATACATGGATAGAAAGATACTCATGTTGGGAATTCTTTCAGATAAAGCATTCAGCAAAACAAGGCTTGAATTGGCCTCAACAAGAGCCTTAACAAGTTCACAGTCAAACTCAATGTGCGGAGGAAGAGGATTGGGAACAAAGGACCTGTATGCGGCGTCCCCGGACAGATTTGACCTATAATATCCGGCTGAATCTGAAAAAGTCATAGCCTGATAATACACCTATTATTTCAACTTATCAATTAAAATTGAAATAAGAGACCGCAAATATGCTCCTTATTTCAAAAACCAGGCAGCCATGCGCTCCCTGAAGTCCGGAGCCAGATCATAAACGGCATGGCCGTAGCCCTCATACATATGGAGAGCACAATCCGGACGGCCCTTGAAACACTCAAAAATCTCAGCAGAGGCAGAAGAGCCCAGCACACGGTCATCCGTATCCCCCACCACAAGCACGGGACAGGCAACACGCTCCAGCCTGTCGGCAATATCAAAACCTCTGATTGTCTCTGCAAGAACAATAAAGCGAGAAAGCTCATCCTGCGTTACCGTCTTTGCCATGCTTACAAAAAGATCCCGGTTCTGATTGAAAACCGCCTGCGGATAAAGCTTTTCCCCAAAGGAAAGATACAAAGCCTCAGAGTCTCCCTTCTTTGCCAGGGAAACCCAATAATCAATAACCCTGTATCTTTCTTTTGTAATGCGGCAGCTTGTGGAGCCCAGAACCATGCTGTGCACAAGCGAAGGATATGCAGATGCAATCTCCATACAAATCATGCCGCCCTGGGAGGCGCCGAACAGATAAAGGTCCTTAAGACCAAGCTTCCTTATAACGGAAACAGTATCCTGAGCCATGGCGGCAATGGAGTAAACAGGCGGAAGATTTTTTCTGCGGTCAAAAAGCCGAACTGTAAAGTCCTGCTCAAAACCCTTGAAGGCCTCCTTTACGGCCTCCGCAGAGTCCATAACGCTCTGAACGCTCAGGCCGGGGATAATTACAAGATTCTTATCCCCGTGCCCGAACTCAAGATAATCCATCAAGACTGAA
>CAMZGJ010000050.1 GCA_947306375.1 uncultured Spirochaetales bacterium | reverse complement strand
GATAGACCAAAACGAGTCACAGAGCTTATATTACGCTGAAATATATGATCACTTTAGTGGTCTTCTTTCTACTATCGCAAATGTAGATAATAAGTATTTTTTTCATGGTATACTTCGGTATCTATATCCAGATAGGTATCAGTATGGACGTGATTATCTTGTAAAAATAGATGCACCAGAAGGAACCATAACCTCTTTTGCTGAGAGACTCAGGATACATATATTAAAGAACAATATAAGAACTATCTCACTTTCCAAGATTAAAGAGGAATTCCATGGCTTCTCTGATATTTATATCTCGATGAAATTAGCAGAATCAGGGAAGTACATTCTTCTTGGGAATAATAGATATATGCTCAAAGAAAAACTCCTTTTCGAGCACGAAGAAGTCGTAAAAATAAACACAATTCTCGAGAAACTATTCGAGCAATTCAATGGATACTGTTCTGCGGGTCTTCTTTATGAGCAGATTGAGCTTGAAATGCCTACTTTCCTTCAAAAGAATGGGCTTGAATCAGCATTTGAAGTTTTTAGTGTTTGTAATCTAATTCTTGAAGGTACATTCGTTTTCAAACGTCCACATATTTTCAGTAAAAAAGCTTTAATACCTGTTGAGATAAACTACTTATCGGTTTTCCAATATCTCAATAGAAACATTGATGAAATTCGATACTCAAAAATTCTTTCTGTGTTCTCTCGATACAGGTGGTCCTCAGTGTCGATAGAGTTTGTTGTCCAGTATTATAAGTCATCAATGATAAGGGTTAACTCTGACCTTTTTGTGCTACCAGAAAAAGTAGCAATAGATGACTCCAAGATACGGATAATAACTGAACTATTACTAGAAAACAGACAAGACGAATTTATCTCGTTTGCCACCTGGGTGAATTATGATGGTTTTCCAGAAATAGGCTTTGAATGGAATCCATTCCTATTAGAAGCTGTTTGCGAACGATTTCTAAAAGGTGTATTCAAAATAATTCCGTATGTTGCAGCAGATATTCGGTATGTCAGATCGTTTGCTGTTGATAAAGACAGTTCAATTAACAGCTATGAAGAATTAGTTGTAGATTGCATGAAAAAATACAGCATTACCACAATTGATGAGGAAAGATTTGCTTATTTCTTAGCAATCAAAGGTCTCTCCTCTTTATCAGTTCCAAATTCCCTTAAGAATTCCAATATCATACGGTATAAGGATGGCTATTTTACTGTTTAGTATAGTCAGCAATTTCTTAACAATAATTGCATGATTCATACAACTTCTTGCAGACACACAGAAAAACAGTGTGATAAAATTAAGCACATAAGAAGTAAAGGTTTATTTCAGTAAAAAAGTACAAGATAAGTCGTTTTACGACCAAGAGATACTAGTCAGTTGGCTACTCTTAATCTGCGGGTCCAGGGTTCGATCCCCTGTCCGCTCAAAACAAAAGCCACTCCAAAAGGGGTGGCTTTTAGTTTTGAATAGACTATCAGGGGAGCAATACTCCCAGCTTCAATGGAACTCTCAGTTATACAGCATCAGTGTTGTTTTACTTCTGTTATGCCGAAGTATTTGTCTATCTGCCGTGGGTCTTTGACGCTGAAAGTTTCCCTCACTGCAGCGAGGGGGTCTGAGACGGGAGGTTTGGTCTTGGAGGCTGAAACTCTTTTCATAAGCTCCTTGTAGTAGGCATCGCCGTCAAGCGGCAGCTTGATGGTTTTCTCCGTAAAAGCTGACATGTACATGGCATTGGAAAGCATTATGCTGGCCAGGCCGTCCCTGCCGTCATTTGCGCCTTCTCCTTTGCCCAGGATTTTGTTTATCCATGCCTCAAGGACACCCTTGTGCTGGCGGTTCTCTCCGTCAGTGGGAAGTTCAACCTCGGGTTCTACGGCAGGTTTCTCGTAGATGCCGCGCGGGCTTTTCTGCCACTGTTGCTCGGGCATGCAGAACTTTTCTGCAAAGATGCTGCTTCCCTTTACGGTTATATTTGCAGCGTCCAGGTTCACCTCAAGAATGTTCTGACCGTTGGGTATGGAAGTGGAGAGGTTGAAAGACCCCATGCAGCCGTTCCCGTACTCCATTATTGCAGACACTTCATCTTCAACTTCAATGTCGTGGTGGACTCCGAAACCCATGCGGCAGGTAACTTTGTCCGGCATGCCGAAAATCCACTGCCAGAGGTCAACCTGATGGGTACACTGATCCACAATGGTTCCGCCGTAGGCGCCGTTCCATATTCCGCGCCAGTCAAAGCTGTTGTAGTAGTAGCGGCTTCTGTACCAGTTGCTCACCGTCCAGTTTATGCGTCTGACTTTTCCGTATTCCTCAGAGCTGACTATTTCTCGCAAGCGGCGGTATGCACAGTTGGTCCTCTGGTTGAGCATGATGGAGAAGACAAGATCCGGGTGTTTGTCTGCTTCCGCGTTCATCTGCTGAACCTGAAGAATGTGCACGCCGGCGGGTTTGTCACACATTACGTGGATGCCGTGCTGAAGGCACATAATTACATGCTCCGGGTGCATGAAATGCGGGGTTGTAACAATGCAGGCGTCTATTTTTCCGCTGTCAAGCATGGCCTGTGCAGAGGAGAAACACTCAATTTCAGGACCCAGGTTGTCCCTTATCCACCGGAGCTTTTCAGGGCAGGTATCGGCAACAGCCGTGAGCCTGAACTGTGGGAAAAGCCGGTGTTCAACGTACATTCTCACATAGTGGGAACCTTGTTTTCCGAATCCGATCAAACCTACGCGGACGTAATCTTTCATACCCAGGAGTATAAACTATTTCCCGTCAGAGCGCACGGAAAAGCTTAAAACACCGAGTTGAGAATTACGCTCGTTTTGTGGGAATTCTGACGGAGGAGAAGGCAAAGAGTGAAAAAGAGAACACAAGACATAGAGAATTATGTACTTATCCACAATGCGGATACGGAGTTTTTTTTCTTGAAACTTTGGCATTATGGGTTTTTAATCATACCTATGATATATATGTTTTCACCCGTGTGGAATGCTTTGTTCGGGTTTGATTTGGTTCTGGCCGTTGTGTTGACCCTTTTTCTGAAAAAGAAGTCAACTCTTTTCAAGACACGTTTTATGTCCGTGATGGCTATTCTCAACATAGTGTACTGGTTTTTTTATAAGTACATGCTTTTCAGAGATCCGACATATAATTTTGTTCTGGTAAATGAACTTCCGCTTCATCTGTGCAACATCAACGTGGTTCTGATTGTTTTTGCCATCAACAGCCGCAATCCGGTACTTCTGAACTTCTGCTTCTGCTTCGGCATTCTGGGTGCTCTAATGCCCATCATGGCACCGGATCCGTTGTTTGCCAATGTGCCGTTCACAGATATAAGGGGCTACGGCTTCTACGTTTACCACCATGTGCTGATTGTCCAGAGCATTCTGTTGGTTTCCAGCGGTTTTTACAGACCGGCGTTCAGAGATGTGCCCAGGAGTATTCTGATTCTTCTGGTACTTTATTTTATCATGTTCCTTGTGAACGCACTGCTGCGCAGGCTGACGGGTCTTCCCATTAACTATCTTTACACCTACGGCCTGCCGGGCAACCCTATAACAGATAAGTTGTATGAACTGGTCCCCATTTGCCCGCTGTTCATGTTGCCGGTTATTGTGCCGCTTTACCCGGTGCTTCTGGGTATTACCGCTCTGGGGCGTATTCCCAAGCCTACATCAGACACCATAAAGTCTGTCTGAGACTTTTAAGGGGCTGTAACAAACGGGGTTTTATTATCCCGGCGTTACAGCCTTTTTTTCTGCCCACTTTCCGGATATAGACAGGCGGATAAAACCGCCGATATCTTGAAAAAAATAAAATTTGGCTGAAAGTTTCAGCCATTTTTCAAAAAAATCTTAAAAATATGGGAAGCCGGTCAATAACAGACCGGCAAAGTGCATAGACGGACAAGCAAATACAGGCAAAACCGGGCATAGACCATAATAAAAGGCTGTAACTCCGGTCTGTTTAATAGGACTTTTGTTACAGCCTCTTATTGTTATGCTTTGAAAAACTGCCTGGTCAGTTAATTGATGTTCAGAACAGGATGTAGACGGGGTCTCCCGCGCGGATGCCCAGCATCTCGGCTATTTGGCCTCCTGTGTAGCGGATTACAACACGGTCCGTGTCAAAGACTGAGATGTGCATTCCCAGCGAGTGGTAGGTGTTGTTTGTGCGCTGCTGGTAGATGGGCATGCTGAACTCCCCGGCATTGCCCAGGATTACGCGTATTCTGTCTCCGTCACGGTAGCCCTTGGAGCGGATCATGCCGCTGGTAATGTTCAGAATCAGTTCATCACGGAACATGCCGGTGGACTCCACGCGGTATGGGGTGCCTATGACGGGGTAGTACGGATCCGGGCGGTAGGGGTCCGGATAGTAGGGGGAATATGGGTCATAGGGTTCGGGGTAATACGGGTAGTAGGGATCTGTTTCCACGTAGAATTCATCGTCCAGGAAGAATGAGGCACAGGATGCCAGACAGAGAACGGTAAGAATTCCGAGTACGGTTATAAGAACTTTTTTCACAGCGGAGCCTCCGATGTCAATTATTTCACGGGAGCGGGCTCCTTACAAGTTTACTTGACCAACGGCTTGCGGCCTGTGTATTATTGAATTACCTTAAACACACAGGAGTTTATGAATATGGCATACAGAATTACAGATTCATGTGCAGCTTGCGGAACATGTGCAGGCGAGTGCCCCACAGGCGCAATCAGCGAAGGTGACATCTATGTCATTGATCAGGACACATGCGTAGGATGCGGAACATGCGCTTCAGTCTGCCCCACAGGAGCAATTGTTGAAGAGTAAGGCCGTTCCGGCAGTTCTTTGATGCAAGTCTTTGTAATGAAAGGCTTGCTTTTTTTATTTAAGCGGCATTATGGCAGAAACACTGAAGTTTTCCGTTTCCGAACTGACAGAACTCATCAGGAACACGCTTGAAAGCTCGTTCTACGGTCTGACCGTGGAAGGAGAGATAAGCGGGTTCAAGTACGCCTCCACGGGACACTGGTACTTTTCCCTGAAGGACAGGGATGCCGTAATAAGTGCGGCCATGTGGAGAACCAACGCCGTGAGGGCGGGCTTTGTGCCCAAAGACGGCCAGAGGGTCATTGTTACAGGCTCCATCTCAGTTTATCCGCCGCGCGGAACATATCAGATTACATGCACCTCAATCAGGCTTGCAGGCCAGGGAGATATCCTTGCCATGCTTGAGGAGAGGAAAAAGCGTTACAGCGCAATGGGGTACTTTGACCAGAGCCTGAAGAAACCCATTCCCAAGAGGCCGGAGCGGGTGGCCGTTATTACCAGCGCAACCGGTGCGGCTCTGCAGGACATTCTGCAGGTTACGGGCCGGCGCAATGCAGGAATGGACATTGTTATTCTTCCGGCACAGGTCCAGGGCGCGGGGGCTGCGGAGGAAATTGCCGCAAGAATCAGGGAGGTGAATCTCTATTCTCTTGCGCCTGTAATGATTGTGGGCAGGGGCGGCGGCTCCGTGGAAGACCTTCTTGCTTTCAGCGAGGATGTTGTTATTCAGGCCATCCATGAGTCAGAGATACCGGTAATCTCTGCAGTGGGGCATGAGATAGACTGGGCCATCTCAGACTTTGTTGCGGATTTGAGAGCACCCACTCCAAGTGCGGCGGCTGAGCTTGTATGCTCTTCCGGTTCGGAGCAGGCGGAGAAACTTGCATCTTTGAAACTGTCCATGCTTGAGGCGGTTTCAGGCAAGGCACGCACTGTAAGGCTGCGCTTTGCCGCGGTGAACACAAGATCCTCTGCAAGACTTATTGAGAACAGGATAGGGAACGCCCGTTTGAGCCTGGAAGCAAGGCTGGACGGCATGAGACACGGAGTTAAAAACGCAATGAGGAAGGCCGCCTACGCCCTTGAGGTGAACAGCGGACTTCTCAGGGCCATGAATCCGTCTGCGGTGCTGGAGCGGGGCTATGCCATTGTCAGCAGGCAGGATGGAAAGACCGTCAGGTCTGCAAAGGACGTGAAGGCAGGTGAAGTTCTGGGAATCAGGGTCTCCGACGGAAGGTTTGCCGCACGGGTGGAAGATAACAGGGAAGAAAACAGGACGGAATAATACAGGGGGTAGGATTATGACTTTTGAGCAGAAACTTGAGAAACTTGAGAAGATAAACGCAGAGATACAGAATCCGGATACCGAGCTTGAAAAGGCTGTTTCCCTCTATGAGGACGGCATGAAGATTGCCGCGGACATGGAGAAGGACCTTTCAAAGCTTGAGAGAAGGATTGAGATTGTAACAAGTGCCCCGGGCTCCGAAGACGGCCTTATAACCGAACCCTACAGGGCAGAGTAAAAGGACAGAGTAACAGGGCCGGATTACCAGGCCCGATAAACTCAGACTGAGTATTCAAACGGCGTTCCGTCCGGCAGGTTAAACCTGAGACCTGTGCATTCAAGCTGCAGAACGCAGTTTCCGGAAGGGACGGCGGAGAAGGCGGGATTGTAGAGGCTGTCTCCCTCTATGGGAAAGCCCTTCCATGCAAGGTGGGCCCTTATCTGGTGCCTGAAACCGCGCGCAATAACAACGGTAAACACGTTGCCCTCAATGGATTTGACCTCTGTGGTGTAGAGCACCGCGCTGTCTGCTCTGAGAACGTCCGTCTCAGGCTTTACCATTTTTCTTCCTGGGCCGTAAGCCCTGAAGTAGGAAGAAATTACAAAAGGAGCATTCAAGGGCGTACCTGATACGGAAGAGGGCACTGAGCAGACGGCTCTGTAGGTTTTGATAAAGCGCCCTGCCTGCTGCTCCGAGAGAATGTGGTCCATGAAGGCTTTGTTGCGTGCAAAGAGAACCAGCCCGGCCGTGGCTGTGTCCAGACGGTGGACCGTGCCGCCCTCCCAGAAGGAAGGGGTGAGCGGCTTGAGAATATCGGGAAAGTCTTTTCCCGTGCGTGAGAGCAGGGTGTCCGGCGCGTCCTGAAACTGGGACTTGAGGGGCACCGTGGGCAGGCCGTGGGGCTTGAAGGCTATGACAAAATCCTTTGTCTCCATGTGAAAATGATAACCCCAAATATTCATTTTTTTAAGTGGCTGTTGTAAAATGCGGCCATGAGCACAAATTCCGGAACATACGTAAAGACAGGCAAAATGGAAAACATGGGCTTCGGTTTTCTGGGAGAAGGGAAGTACGGAGAGGACGAGTTTCATTTCAGGAACATCCAGAACGGGCCGGACAGCGCGTTCAGGCCTCTGACTGCGGATGAGATAAGGGCTCTTGAGGCCAATAACAACCGTGCGGAAAACTGGGAGAATGTTCTTGTCAGAGACCCGTTTACGCCTGACCTTGTGAGGGAGAACAGGTTCTACGGCAAGGTACGCATTGGAAAGATTCCCTATGAGACCCTGCGTTTTCATGATCTGTGCGTGCCCATGGGCATTACGGGAAGCACCGTAATAAGCTCCGACATTTGTGACTGCTGCGCGGTTCACAATGTGGGTTATCTGAGCCACTACATTGTACGTGAGAATTGTATTTTGTTCCGTGTAAATGAGATACAGTGCACAAACCACTCCAAGTTCGGAAACGGTATTCTCAAGGAAGGAGAGGACCCGGACGTTCTTGTTGAGATGTGGCTTATGAATGAGAACGGCAACCGTCCGGTTCTGCCGTTTGAGGATATTCAGGTCTCGGACGCCTTTCTGTGGGCCAACTGGCCTGAGGACAGGGAGCTTTCAAAGGCACTGAAGAAGATGACCTTTGAGCGCTTCTCATCAAAGCGCGGCTACTACGGAGAGATAGGTCAGGGCTGCGTAATCAAGGGCGTGGGGATTATCAAGGATGTCAAGTTCGGTCCCTGCTGCTACGTCAAAGGTGCCACAAAGCTCAAGAACCTTACAATCCGCAGTTCCTTTGAGGCTCCCACCCAGATTGGTGAAAGCTGTGAGCTGGTGAACGGAATTGTGGGTTACGGATGCAAGGTCTTCTACGGCTGCAAGGCGGTGCGCTTTGTCATGTGTGAGAACAGCCAGCTCAAGTACGGCGGAAGGCTTATCCACTCCATGCTGGGAGAAAACTCAACTGTTTCCTGCTGTGAGCTTATCAGCAACCTGGTTTTCCCCTTCCACGAGCAGCACCACAACAACTCCTTCCTCATCTCTTCCCTGATTCAGGGGCAGTCCAACATGGCCGCAGGCGCAAACATTGG
>CAMZGJ010000049.1 GCA_947306375.1 uncultured Spirochaetales bacterium | reverse complement strand
ACAACGGCTGCAGTACTTTTCTCAATATATTATGTCGTCATGGTAATCCCACTCGGTATCATTATGAATGTTTTTCCGCTGATGGGGCGTTTTAACTACAGCACTTCAGATCTTTTCAAGACGGCATTCAAAATGACCTTTGCACACCTCCCGAGTACAGTGATAACTGTTCTTCTTTCCGTAGAACTGACAATGTGGACCATTATAAACTGGGCGCCTGTTTTCATAACTCCATGCGCATGGGCCTTGATTTCCTCCCTGTTTTGGGAAAGAAACTATGAAAAACACATGACAGATGACGAAATAGCAGATTTCAGAGGTGAGAATCAGTAATGCCGGTTTAATGCCTTGTGTACTGCATATTTGTGGTTTATTATTTTAAATAAGGCCCAGGGGCAGACCCTGTGGTGACAATTCTTTCAGGAGGAAATACATGAAGAAACTGTCAATATTACTTCTTATTCTCATGGTCATGACAGCAGTATTTGCAGGTGGTGCAAAGGAAGAAGCTGCAGCAGGTAAGTCAATTTCCCTGTGGACCTATCCCATCGGTGGTTGGGGTGATGAAGCCCAGGTAAAGGCTCTCACAGATGCCTTTACAGCAGAGACAGGAATCAAGGTTGAAGTCCAGTACCTCACATACTCAGACGGTGATGACAAGGTAAACACCGCAATTGCAGCCAAGCAGGCTCCGGATCTGATCATGGAAGGACCCGAGCGTCTTGTTGCAGGTTGGGGAGCATCCGGATACATGGTAGACATGTCAGACCTGCTCGATGCTGAAGATAGGGCAGAACTCAATCCCGCAACCCTGAGTGCATGTCTCACAGCAGACGGAAAGTTCTATGAATATCCTCTGGTAATGACAGCCCACTGTATGGCAATCAACCTTGATGCTTTCAAGGCAGCAGGTGCAGACAAGTATCTTGATTTGAAGAACCGCACATGGACAACAGATAACTTCATCAAGGCAGTTGATGCACTGTATAAGTATTACAAGGTTCCCGTAGGCGCAGTTTACTGTAGCGGACAGGGCGGTGACCAGGGAACAAGAGTTCTTGTCAACAGCCTGTACGGAGGAACATTCACCAATGCTGAACATACAAAGTACACATGGGATTCTCCGGAAAACATCAAGGCTCTCAAGCAGCTCTATGCTATGCCCGGTATCGTTTATGATCCCGCTATCAACGGCGGAGAAGAAATCAACCTGTTCCGCAACGGAACATTCAAGATGGCATTCTGCTGGAACATTGCTCAGCAGCTGACCGGTGACAGGACCGATGCAGGCGAAGAGATTGTATTCATGTCCTTCCCGGCACAGAACGGCGTAGCACAGCTTAACGGCGGTATCTGGGGCTTCGGTATTTTTGACAACGGAAACGCAGACAAGATTGCATGGGCAAAGCAGTTTGTTAAGTTCATGTGTGACGGTCCCAAGACCGCTGATGCAGTCAAGACCGCTCAGTACTTCGCAGTCAGAGACAAGGCTGACGGAAAAGACATTTCCAAGATTTGGGCAGACAACAAGATCATGAACGACTACAACGTCCTCATGAAGTTCCTGGGTGACTACTATCAGGTAACAAAGGGTTGGCCCACAGCACGTACATGCTGGTGGAACATGCTCCAGTCAGTCGGAGCAGGAAATGATGTTACTGCAAGTGTTGCCAAGTTTGCAGCAGATGCAAACGCAGCTGCAGCAGCCGCAAAATAATTGCAATTTCAATAATATCGGTAACTGTCCGGGTTTCCCGGGCAGTTGCCTGTTTTTATTGGTTTTTAACAGAGGGTATGTATGGCACAGAATAGTCCAACTGCGATAACCAGAAGACTGAGAAGGAAGGAGACAATCTCTTCCTATCTTTTCCTTCTTCCGAGTCTTGTGTTCTTCCTGGGGTTTGTTGTATTCCCCATGGTTTTGTGTCTTTTCACAAGTTTCTTTGATTCAAATCTGAACGCAACAACACCTGACCGCTTCATAGGCTTTCAGAACTACACGGAACTTTGGAAAGATCCGGTGTTTCTGAAGGGTCTGAAAAACACACTCATTATAGTTGTGGTGAGCGTTCCCGTAGTTACAGCTTTCTCCCTGTGGATTGCATCGGCAATATACAAGATGAAGGAGTGGATGCTGAGCGCCTTCCGCTGTATCTTCTACCTTCCGGTAGTAACCGGTTCAGTTGCTGTTACCGTAGTATGGAAGTGGATGTACAACAATTACTATGGAGTTCTGAACTATGTGTTTAAAGGTCTGGGAATCATAGAAACCAATATTAACTGGCTTGGTAATCCCTCAACAGCCTTATGGTGTATCATAGTAATTCTTCTCACCACATCAGTCGGACAGCCGATAGTCCTTTATGTGTCTGCACTGAGCAACGTTGACCCGACCCTCATTGAGGCCGGTCAGGTTGACGGAACAACAAAACTCCAGAATTTCTGGAAAATCAAATGGCCTCAGATTATGCCCACAACTCTTTATATTGTGGTTATTACAACAATCAACAGCTTCCAGTGTTTCGCACTGATTCAGCTGCTCACATCCGGCGGACCCAATAATGCAACACAGACGGTTATGTACTACATCTACTACACCGCCTTCAAGCTCTACAGGTTTGGCTATGGAAACGCCATGGGTATTATCCTGGCTCTGTTTATAGCCGCCCTCAGTGCCGTTCAGTTCTACGCTGCAAAGGAAAGATAAGGAGGGTCACGGTATGAGTCTTAAAAGTGAAAATAAGAGAGCGTATTACATTGTATCGCTTATTGTTATTATTATTCTTGCAATCCTGTTCACATTCCCGCTTTACTGGATTCTGACAGGTGCATTCAAGACAGCAAAGGAAATCAACTCCACATCTCCTGTATGGTGGCCTTCAAAGTTTGTTACAGACAACTTTGTAAAACTTTTCTCAAAGCGTTCGGCTCCACTGTTCGAGATAGGTGCTCTGAGGGGACCTACGGTTCCCGGTGCTATCAGATGGCTTCTTAACACGGTTGTTATGGCTGTTGTTGCCATGATTCTTACTTGTATTACAGCTGCCATGGCAGGCTATGCACTTGCAAAAAAACGCTTTGCCGGTAAGGGTACTCTTTTTGCATTGATTGTATGTGCCATGGCACTTCCAAAGCAGGTTATCCTTATCCCGCTTATCAGGGAAATGAGTACACTGGGACTGTACGACAAACTGTGGGCGGTAATATTCCCCACCGTCGGTTGGCCGTTCGGTGTGTTCCTTATGAAACAGTTCTCTGAAGGTGTTCCCAATGAGATGATTGAGGCTGCAAGAATTGACGGAGCAGGAGAGGCCAGAACGTTTGCACAGGTTATAGTACCTATGATCAAACCCGGTATCGGAGCGTTGGCAATCTTTACATTCATCAACAGCTGGAATGACTACTTCATGCAGTTGATTATGCTCTCCAAGTCCAGTAACCTGACAATTTCCCTCGGTATTGCTACACTGCAGGCTGAAAACAGTACGGACTTTGGAATTATTATGGCCGGTGCCGCACTTGCATCTGTGCCTATTATCATCGTATTCCTTATCTTCCAGAAGTATTTCACAAAGGGAATTACAATGGGAGCAGTCAAAGGTTGATGACCCGGAGGTTATATGAGCAGAACTGACAAATACAGGGGAATCTTCCCCGCTTTCTATGCGTGTTATGACAATAACGGAGATGTCTCCGTTGAAAAAGCCGCAGTCTTTACAAAATATCTTGTTAACAAGAAGGTTAAGGGTCTCTATGTGGGCGGAAGCTCAGGAGAATGCATCTACCAGAATCCTGATGAGAGAAAGCGCATTCTCGAGTCAGTAGTGAAGGCTGCCGACGGCAAACTCACAATCATTGCCCACATTGCATGCAACAATACAAGAGACTCCGTAGACCTTGCAAAACATGCCCGGAGCGTAGGTGTTGATGCAATTGCATCAATTCCTCCCATCTATTTCCATCTTCCTGATTATGCCATTGCCAAGTATTGGAATGATATGTCGGATGCAGCTCCGGATACAGATTTCATTATTTACAACATTCCGCAACTTGCAGGTGTAGCTCTTTCGCTTCCTCTGTTACGTACAATGTTGAAGAATCCCCGCGTGATTGGTGTTAAGAACTCATCAATGCCTGTGCAGGATATCCAGATGTTCAAGGCAGAAGGAACCAAAGGCGGACGCGAATTCGTGGTTTTCAATGGTCCGGATGAGCAGCTTGTTTCCGGTCTTGCCATGGGTGCTGATGGGGGAATCGGCGGTACATACGCCGTCATGCCTGAGCTTTACAATGCAATTTATTCTCTTGTTCAGAAAGGAGATATTGCCAAGGCACGCGATATACAGAACAAAGCAGATGAAATTATTTATGCTATGTGTTCCTGCAAGGGCAATCTCTATGCTGTTATGAAGGAAATTCTGAAGATCCGTGACGGTATTGACCTTGGCGGAGTGCGTGCTCCTCTCTTCAATCTTGTTTCAGAGGATATGGACACGGTTAAGCGCTGCAAAGCAATGATTGACGAAGCCATTGCTTCAATATGAAGGAGGATAAAATGAAGAACGAAGAAATCCTGAAAAAACTGAAAGGGCAGTTGGTTGTGTCCTGTCAGGCTTTGCCTGATGAACCTCTTCACTCCTCATTCATCATGTCAAGAATGGCTCTTGCTGCCAAACAGGGTGGAGCAGGTGGAATCAGGGCAAATACAAAAGAAGACATTGCAGAAATCAAGAAGCTTGTTGATTTGCCTGTAATAGCAATCATCAAACGAGACTATCCGGATAGCGAGATCTACATTACTCCCACCATGAAGGAAATCAGAGAGTTGATGGAGGTTAAACCTGAAATCATTGCACTTGATGCAACAGACAGGCTTCGCCCTCAAGGTAAGACTTTAGATCAGTTCTTTGCGGAAATAAAGGCTGAGTTCCCGGATGTTCTTCTCATGGCAGACTGCTCCACATACGAGGAATGTATCCATGCTGATGAATTGGGCTTCGATTTTATCGGAACAACAATGGTGGGGTATACTCCTGAAAGCAAGCATCTTAAGATTGATGAGGATGATTTCAAGATTCTTAGAGATGTTCTCGCAAACGTTAAACACCGTGTTATCTGTGAAGGCAACATAGACAGCCCGCAGAAGGCAAGGCGTGTAATTGACCTGGGTTCATTCTGTGTTGTTGTAGGAAGCTCAATTACAAGACCTCAGTTGATTACAAAGAAATATGCACAGGCTCTGGAGGGTTAGAACCTGAATGGACTATGCCTGCATAGATATCGGAGGAACTGCAATTAAATACGGTGTTCTCAATGAGAAAGCTGAGATTCAATTCAGTTCCTCTATGCCCACAGGTGCCGAAAGAGGGCCAATTGTTTGGATGATGGATGTTGTCCGTGTTGTAGAAGATATGAAGAATACCTACAACTTAAGTGGAATCGCTGTTTCCTCCACTGCGATGATAGACTCTGACAAAGGCATTGTTGTGTATTCTCTTCCTCAGGTTCCTGACTTCACAGGCTTTGATATTAAAGGTTTTCTTGAAAAGCACTGTAACCTTCCGTGTGAAGTTGAAAACGACGTAAACTCTATGGTTATTGCCGAGTCCGTATATGGCGCAGGCAAGGGTTACTCTTCTGTTCTGGGGCTTGCAGTTGGAACCGGTATAGGCGGAGGTTTCACCCTCAACGGAGAAATCTATCATGGTGCGTCTTTCAGTGCCTGCGAGGTGGGGTACATAAAAGTAGGAAACAGCGATCTTGAACACACCGGCTCTACAACAGCTTTGTGCAGACGTGTGGAAAAAGCCAAGGGAGAGGCTGAAGGCTCATGGAACGGACTCATGGTTTTTAAAGGTGCATCCAACGGAGATGAAATCTGTAAGCGTGAGATTGAGTTTATGGCAGACAGCATTGCTCGGGGGCTGGGTTCGCTCTCATATATCCTCAATCCCGCAGCGTTTGTCCTTGGCGGTGGAGTTATGGAGCAGAAAAGCCTTTTTGACAGAGTAAAAACACTGTATCCGTATTATGTGAAACCTATCTTAGCTGAGAAAACAGCCATTCTTCCTGCCCGATTCGGTAATGAGGCAGGTATGGTAGGTGCCTTACATCATTTCATCAACAAGCATCCGCTTTGATTGTCATAACGGCAACACTGACGGCTTCACGCTGTGGTAATCTGATCAATTTTTCGTTGAAACTGCGTTCACCATCGGAAAACAGCGGTACTGAGCAGAACAATTGATTTAGTGCTTCTCATTCCCATTCCACAGTAGCCGGGGGTTTGGCCGTAATGTCATAAACCACACGGTTTACTCCGCGGATTTCGTTTACAATGCGGTTCGAAACCTTCTCCAGAACAGGATAGGGAATGTGGGTTATGGTTGCGGTCATGAAGTCTGAAGTCTTTACGCTTCTGAGGGCAACAGTATAGTCATAGGTTCTGCTGTCTCCCATAACACCAACGCTTTTGGTATTGGTAAGAACGGCAAAGTACTGGCTTGCGCCCTCAACCTGTGCAGCCTCAAGTTCAGTGCGGAAAATAAAGTCTGCCTCACGGAGAATTGCAAGTTTTTCCCCGGTAACTTCTCCTATTACCCTGATTGCAAGGCCCGGGCCGGGGAAGGGCTGGCGGTTCACAAGAGAGGCCGGAAGTCCCAGTTCTGAGCCCAGGGCGCGCACCTCATCCTTGAACAGAAAGCGCAGGGGCTCGATTATTTCCTTGAAATCAACGTAGTCGGGAAGGCCGCCTACGTTGTGATGGCTCTTGATTACTGCGGCATTGCTGCCCATTCCGGACTCAATCACATCCGGATATATGGTTCCCTGAACAAGGAAGTCCACACTGCCAATCTTTTTTGCCTGCTCCTCAAAGACCCGGATGAAGGTTTCTCCAATTATCTTGCGCTTCTTTTCAGGTTCCGTGACTCCGGAGAGGGAGGAGAGAAAGAGTTTTGATGCATTTACCCTGATAAAGTTGACAGGATAGGCTGAAAAGATCTTTTCAACCTCATCTCCTTCATCTTTTCTGAGTAAACCGTGGTCAACAAACACACAGGTAAGGTTTGAGCCTATTGCTTCAGACATGAGGGCTGCGGCAACAGAGCTGTCCACACCTCCCGAGAGGGCAAGAAGAGCCTTTCCGTTTCCAACCTTCTCACGGATTGCTTTGATTGAACTCTGCCTGTAATCTGCCATGGACCATGTGCATTTCAGGCTGGAGATGGCTGTAAGAAAGTTCTTTATAATTATCATTCCGTATTCGGTATGGCTTACCTCGGGGTGGAACTGAACAGCATAAATTCTGCGTGAGGAGTCTTCAAATGCGGCAAACGGACACCCCGCGGACTTTGCAACGGCCCTGAAACCGCTTGGAAGTTCCTTAACGCTGTCTCCGTGGCTCATCCAGACAACGGAGTTTTCCCCAATACCTGAAAAAAGCGCTGAGGTGGTGTCAAACTGAGTGTCCGTATGTCCGTATTCGCGCGAAGCAAGGGAATCGGCGGGCACTACTGTGCCGCCAAGAGTGTGGGCCAGAAGCTGGGCGCCGTAGCAGATTCCCAGGATGGGTATACCCAGGCTGACAACCTGCGGGCTCAGTGATGGCGCACCCGGGCTGTAGACGCTTGAGGGGCCGCCGGAAAGTATAATGGCTGAGGGTGAGAAGGCCCGTATTTCCTCAAAGGGGATGGAAAAGGGCCTGAGCTCGCAGTATACTCCGCATTCGCGGACGCGGCGTGCTATAAGTTGGTTGTACTGGCTTCCGAAGTCCAGAATCAAGATTTTTTCCTGCACCTTATCTAGCATTGTGGTCCTCCATGTCAGCCGGCAGAACAAGGTTCAGAAGGAAGGACATGACAATAATTACTGCTACTACATTTTGTGAGAAGATTGACTGGACAACGGGAAGAAAGGAAACCCAGATTCCGCCTGCAATCACAGATCCCATTACTGCGCCGTAACCGTACTTTGCTGCTATGGCGGAGAGGGAAACAACAAACGTGAAGCTTGCGCCCATTACCAGCGGCAATCCGGAGCCTATTACACCGAACGGGGTGGACTGGATGAAGGTTGCAATTCCGGCAATTATCATTGCATTCTGGGAAAAAGTGAGAATCTGATCTCCGCTCATGCCCGCTGCAGAGCAGACTAGTACTATGGGAACCAGGTTGGCGACAAACATGGCCAGAACCTGCTGAAAAGCAAAGGGAAAAGCCTTTCCGAGACTGACTTTGCCTGTAAGTTTGTTCAAATTACTCATTTTTTATTTCTATTGTCCTTTGTATCTTTATTAGCTTCTTTGAAAATATGGTCATGCTTTTTTCTG
>CAMZGJ010000048.1 GCA_947306375.1 uncultured Spirochaetales bacterium | reverse complement strand
TTCTGACTCCTGACTTCCGACCGCATAAACCCCGGGGGTGCGGCCTCCGAACTGTATCTCTCCCTATGGGAGGAAATTCTGCACGGGAACAACGTTCCCTAATTGCGCAGTATCCTGATTATGTCAGAAATCTTCTCCAGTGGCAAGCCTATGACGGTTGCAATACTGCCCCGTGTGCGCTCAATAAAGGCATCGGCGCCTCCGTGGATATGGTATGAGCCGGCAGCTCCCTTCCAGGAGCCTCCGGCAATATACTCATCAAGCTCCGCATCTCCTATTTCCCTGAATGTGACGTCGGTGCTGTCATATCCGTTGTACACCCTGCCGTCAATGTAGAGAGCATAGCCTGAGAAAACCGTGTGAGTCTTTGAGCTGAAGGCCTGAATCTGGGCCCGGGCCTCCCCCGGAGAGTGTGCCTTTCCTATGAGTGTTCCGTTCAGAGATATGAGGGTATCGCACGCAAGTGCGGGTAGGGAGGAGTCAAAATCCGGGCTTTGCATCCATGCTTTGAGTTTGCGTGCGGCAAGTTCCGTCACCACCTGTGCAGGGTCCGTGAGGGCGCAGTCCTCGTTGCAGCCGGTGGGGCGTACAAGCACGTTCAGGCCCTGTTCCTCCAGGAGCTTTTTTCTTGCAGGTGAAGCGCTTGCCAGTACAATTGTCTTTATGCCGTCCATATTGCCGCCCGTCATTGATTTACGGCGGTATTTTAGTTTACCATAGGCAAAGTTTCAACATGGCTATACTACAGGTGCGCAACATAAGCCTGTCTTTCGGGGACAGGAATCTTCTCAACAACGTCAGTTTTACACTGGGCGAGCATGCCCGTGCGGCCCTTGCAGGCGGCAACGGGGAGGGTAAGACCACCCTCATGAAGATTATTGCCGGCCTCATGCAGAAGGACGGCGGAACTGTTGTGGGCACCAAAGGCATGAGCATAACCTATCTTCCCCAGAGTGACATTGTCCTTAGGGACAACACCGTTTATGAGGAGATTGAAAAGGCTTTTGACGTGTGGAAGGAAAACCTTGAGCGCCAGCGTGAGATTGAAAGCATAATTGTACATGACCATACTCCGGCACTTCTGGAGGAGCTTAACAGTCTTCAGGAGAAACTTCTGGACGGGCCATATTACCGCAGGGAGGCAGTAATCTACTCAATTGCCTCAGGTCTGGGGCTGAGCAGTGCGGACATGCACCGCAGGTGCAACGAGTTTTCAGGCGGCTTTCAGATGCGCATTGCCCTTGCAAAAGTCCTTGCACAGAGTCCTGATGTGATGATGCTGGATGAGCCTACCAACTACCTTGACCTTGAGGCCAGAATCTGGCTCCGCGGCTTTCTGAAGTCCTACTCGGGGTCTCTTCTGATTGTCTGCCACGACAGGGCCTTTCTGGATGACACGGTAAATGAGGTCTATGAGCTTTTCAACGGAAATCTCACACGCTACAGCGGAAATTACAGCTCCTATGAGAAACAGCGCAGACTTGAGATTGAACAGCTTCAGGCTGCCTGGGAACGCCAGCAGGCGGAGATTGACAGAACCGAGCAGTTCATAGAGCGTTTCAGGTACAAGGCCACAAAGGCAAGACAGGTGCAGAGCCGTATAAAGGCTCTTGAGAAAATTGAGCCTGTTGTGGTTCCGTCCCACCTCAAGACGGTGAGCTTCCGCTTCCCGGAGCCCGGACACAGCCCCAATGACATGGTTGTAATTGACAATATGACAAAGTGCTACGGGGACAATGTTGTGTATAGGAACTTCTCCCTCCATGTGGGCAAGGGACAGCGTCTTGCCGTAACCGGCCACAACGGTGCTGGAAAGAGTACTCTTTTGAGGATAATTGCAGGACAGGACAGTAATTATTCCGGCACTGTAAAACTTGGACCTGGCATTCATATAGGCTATTACTCCCAGGACACCGCAGACTCTCTGGACATGGACGGAACGGTGTTCTCACAGGTCAGTGCCTACGGAAACGAGGGACAGATAAGAAACGCCCTGGGAGCCTTCCTCTTCCACGGGGATGACATAGAAAAGCGTGCCTCGGTCCTTTCCGGAGGAGAGAGGTCCCGCCTTGCGCTTCTCAAGATTCTGCTGCAGCCTGCAAATCTTCTGATTCTGGATGAGCCTACAAACCATCTGGACATAAGCGCCAAGACCATGCTCCTCAATGCTCTGAAGCTTTACACCGGAACCATAATCTTTGTAAGCCACGACGCCCAGTTCATAAAAGAACTGGCAGACAGCATTCTCTATCTCAGCGAGGATGAGCCTCAGCTTTTCAGAGGGGATTATGATTACTTTGAGTACAGGCTCTCTCTGAAGAATTCAGATTCCGGTAATCAGACAAAGACGCAGAGCCCTGAGCCTGAACCCGCAAAGGAAGCCAAAACGGATTGGGCGGAGGCAAACAGAAGAAAGAACCGCCTCAGAAAGCTTGAGCGTGAGACAGAGGCTCTTCTTGAGCAGATAGGGGAGCTGGACAAGCGTCTGGCTGAAACAGACGCCCTGATAAATCTTCCTGAGAACTATTCTGATCCCGTGAAGATAAATGCCCTTCTTTCGGAGAAGAAAACCCTTGAGTCTGAAAAGGCTGAACTTGAGGGCAAGTGGCTTGAGAATACGGCGCTATTAGAGGAGACTGAGTCCTGAGGTCAGAGGATTTCCTCTGAGAGATCTGCGGGCGGAAGGTGCTGAAGACCGTCCTTTCTAAGTTCGGTAAAGCGCTTAATATAGGCTTCCTCGTATACCTTCTGCATCCTTTCAATCTCTTTTCTTCTGATTTTGTTGGTCCTTGCCCTTACGGCAATTACGCAGAGCAGCCACAACGCTGAGATTATGCACAGCACCACCGTCTGGTCTGCGGCGTAGCGGGCAACCTCCTCAGGAGTATTCTCCGTAAGGACTGAGAGGAAGACCACGGTGTTGAAAAAGCCCAGGGACAGGCTTACGGCACAGCAGGAAACCCACACATAGGCCCTTTTGGCAAAGCTGAACCTGACGCAGAGCAGGAACGAAATGAGAAGCAGTGAAAGCGAAACTATGCTGTATACGTACATGATTCTCCACAAAGACCCACGCTTATGATACCATAAGTATACAGTTTGAGGAAATACAATATGGCACTGGAAAATGCAATTGACAAACACCTTCTCACAGGAAGACAGATTCCCAGACAGAATTCGGACATCCGTTCTCCCTACTACAGGGATACCACGGCCATAATCCACAGCTCACCGTTCAGAAGACTCAAGCACAAGACCCAGGTTTTCTTTGCACCGAGCAATGACCATATCTGCACCAGGATGGAGCATGTGCTTCACGTAGCCTCAATTGCATCCGCAATCTGCAGGACCATGGGCCTTGATGATGAGCTGGCCTGGGCCATAGGCATGGGCCATGACCTTGGACACACTCCCTTCGGTCACATAGGGGAGAAGATATTAAGTTCCATGATGCAGGAAAGGGGACTGGGCAAATTCGAGCATGAGATAAACTCACTGCGCGTTATGGATTTTCTTTCTCCTCTGAACCTTACCTACGCAGTCAGGGACGGCATTGTAAGCCACTGCGGAGAACACGTAAGCCGCACCGTGGCACCGGATTTCAGAATTAAGGACTTTTCCAGGATAAAAACCAAGGAGGGAATTCTTCCCGCCACATGGGAGGGCTGCGTGGTCCGTATCTCCGACCAGATTGCCTATCTGGGCCGTGACTTTGAGGATGCATGCCGCCTGGGGCTGATTAAGGACTCAGACATCCCTGAAATCTGCGCAAGGGTTCTGGGCACACGCAACAGCGACATAATAAACACCCGTGTGGGAGATATTATCAGCAACTCGGAAAAGGAAGGTGTAATAGGGTACAGTGAGCCTGTTTTTGAGGCAGTGAAGGAAATGATGGACTTCAATCTGAAGAAAATCTACCGCTCGGATGTCCTCAACGGTTATGAGAGCTACTTCCGCCGCCTGATAAGCCTCATCTACTCATACCTTACAAACCTGATGGAAACCTGCGGAACGGATGAAAAGCCTTACATCAGCGAGGGAAACATGCTTGCAGCAGGCTTTTACAACTACCTGTGCGAGAAGGAAGGAGCCTACCTTGAGCATGACGGAAACCTGGACCGTCTGGTCTTTGACTATATTGCCGGAATGAGCGACAACTTCTGTCTGGATGCGGGCAACGAGATACTCAGACCTGAGCATCTGAACAGGGCCATTGAGGAAAGTCTTACCGGTAAATGGTTTGATGTGAACGGTTCCTGAGAAAATCAGCGTTCAGGCTGGGCAAACTTCTCTATTTCATCCACAAACTGCTCAAGGCTGTTGAACTGTCTGTAGACGGAGGCAAAACGTACGTATGCAACAGGGTCCAGAGTGTAGAGTTTTTTGAGAATCTCCTCTCCTATGGCAGTTGACGTTATCTCATGCTTGGGACCTGCCTGGATCTGGATTGCCTCCTCAATGCTGCGCACAAGGTCATCAATCTTCTCCTGGGTAATGTTTCTCTTATCCGTACAGATTCTCAGTGAGCGTTCAATCTTTCTGATATCGAACGGCTGAATGTCTCCGTTCTTCTTGATAATGGTTATGGGCTTGTCTTCAACACGCTCATAACTTGTAAAGCGGAAACCGCACGCAAGACACTCGCGTCTTCTGCGCATGGCGGTCCCGTTGGCTGTGGTTCTTGTCTCAAGAACTTTGTCTTCCAGTGATCCGCAGGCCGGACATCTCATTTTAAATCTCTCCCAATGCAGAAAATCATACTACAATACACATTTAGTGTCCAGCATTTTTTTAATTACTTATAACAACTCTACGGGTACACTAGTTCAGAGTGGCGGAAGGTGTTCAAGCATCCAGTTTGCGCAGCTTTGGGGACCGGCAAACATGTCCATTGGATGGGCCTTCTTTCCGGCAAGCATCTGACGGGTGTAGTGCACGGGGCTTCCGTCCGTGTAGACAAAAACCATTCCCTGCTTGAGCACCACGGCATGTGCCGATGCGGTATCCCAGGCATAGCATACAGGGTCAATGCATCCGTCTATGCGTGAGAACATACAGGGGCTGAGAAGGTGGAGGATGCTGCTTCCGAATGCACGGAGCTTTCCCTTGTACTGAGACATGTCTATATGTTTGAGAGTGTCCGATCCCATTGTAAGCTGTGCAGGTATTTCTTTGTGCAGGGGAGACTTGAGAAGCTCTCCGTTCAGATATACCTCATCCTCTCCTGGAAGGGTGGTTACGGTAATGCCCTCGGATGAGCGTCCGAAGTGAGGAGCGCAGATTATACCGCCGCAGGGATTCAGGTCCCTGTCCAGTATGCCCACAGAGACACACCAGCTGTCCATGCCCTGACAGTATGCGTCCGTTCCGTCTATGGGGTCAATGACAAAGGTCCATGGGGCGTCCCACGTCAGGTTGTGGGCAGGAGCCTCCTCGGATACTATGTTGCATCCGGGAAAAAGGTCTGAAACTGCACCTACAAGGCGTTTTGAGACTGCAAGATCCGTTTCCGTGAGGACAGATCCGTCATCCTTGAAGGAGATGTGAATTTTTTTCTGGTTCTCACACGCAAACCGCGCGCAGTCCTGCGCCAGTGTGCACAGCTTGTTGAATAACTGTCTGTCCATAAGATCTGCCATATTGAAATCCTGACCTTTTCTCTGATAAATTCTCTGTCGTGCAGATGTTGGAACTTTACCTCAAAGCAAGTGAGGCATACAAGGCGTTTGCCGGTAAAGAGGGTAGAAAACTGTATGCGGAGGGCCTGGACGGATTTCCGCTGTTTCAGTTTGCCCATCTGGTTGCCGCAAAAAGAAAAAGCAGGCTCTGGATTATATGTTCCACGGATGAGAACGCCTCTTCCATATACGCAAATGCCGCAGTTCCGGGAGACAGGCTTGCCACTGAGCTTCTGCCATCCTCAGGCCGCGTTATCTACAGCCCGTGGGAGGGCAGTTCAAGAGATTATGCACAGCTGAGGGCTCTTGGGAATATCGCGCAGTGCGCACAGGGTGTTGTCATTACCTCCCTGCGCGCGTTCTGCCTGCCCCTTCCGCCCAAAAATGCAATTGAGAGTCAGACCCTGTCAATAAAGTGCGCTCAGAGCCTTGACACCATGAAGGTGGCCGACATGCTGGCTCAGGGCAGTTATTTCCGCAATGACAGCACCACAATGCCCGGCGAGTTCACAATCCGCGGAGAGGTTGTGGACATTTTCCCGTACGGGGCCCAGCTGCCGGTGCGCATCTACCTGGACTGGGACAGGGTTGAGAAGATCTGTTTCTTTGAACCGCTGACCCAGCGCATAGTTCGTCAGGCAGGCCACGTTGACATCCAGATAATGAATGCCGGTGAAATGACAGTTGAAAGATGCGCAGTAAGCACATATCTGCAGCCTTCCGACCTTTTCATCTTCATGGGGGACAGGCGACTTGAGGGCTCCTTCACCAGCCTGCAGACGGAGGCGCGGGCCATGTACCGTCAGGCCTACAGGGAAGACCGCAACGCGCCGCACCCTGATGATATGCTCCTGGATTTCAACGCCTTCTACGCATCTGCAGACCGTTCCCTGACCGTCTGCGATATCTCCGGCCAGCACCCTGAGGCTTTCAGATTTGCAATAGAAGGGCCGCGCTCATACTTCGGAAACTTCACCTTCCTCAAGGATGAGCTCAAGGGGCTTGAGTATGACGGCTGGGACATAAACATCTACGTTTCCACCGCCGTCCAGCAGACCAGGCTTGAGCAGATGCTCAGCGCCTATCCAAGCATAAAATACCATGTTGCAAAGCTTCCCGAGGGGTTCTCTATTCCGGAAAAGCACTTCATAGCCATGACGGAGAGTGAGATTTTCGGGCGCCGCAGACAGGTTGTGAAGACACTGCAGACCTCAAAAAGCTCCGCCATAGACAGTTTTGTTGAGCTGAACCCGGGTGACTACGTGGTTCATGTGAACTACGGAATAGGTATTTTCCTGAAGATAGACCGTGTGCGCGAGCGTGACTACATAAAGATACAGTTTGCAGACAAGGAGAACCTCTACGTTCCCATTGAGCAGGCCAACCTGATCCAGCGTTACATAGGAAGCGCGGGGGAAGCTCCCAGACTGGACAAACTTGGTTCAAGCGGCTGGGAATCCAAAAAAGCAAAGGCCAGAAAGAGTGCCGAAAGCCTAGCAAAGAACCTGATTGAGCTTTACGCAAGAAGGCAGAACTCCAAGGGTTATCCATTCCCCAGGGACAACGACTGGCAGCTTCGTTTTGAAGCTGAGTTTGAATACGAGGAGACGGAGGACCAGCTTACCTGTATCCGGGACATAAAGGATGACATGGAGAGCACCACTGTAATGGACCGCCTGATATGCGGAGACGTGGGTTACGGAAAGACCGAGCTTGCCTTCCGCGCTGCATTCAAGGCAGTTATGGGCGGCAAACAGGTTGCCTTCCTGGCTCCCACCACAATCCTTGCCCAGCAGCACTATGACAACTTCCTTCAGAGGATACACAGCTTCCCCCTCAAGTGCGCCCTCATGAGCCGCATGGTCAGTGCAAAGGAGCAGAAAAAGGCCCTTGCCGGAATAAAGGAGGGGACCGTAGACGTTCTTTTCGGAACACACAGGATAATCCAGAAAGATGTTGTCTTCAACAACCTGGGACTTCTTGTCGTGGATGAGGAGCAGCGCTTCGGTGTAAAGGACAAGGAGAGAATAAAGGAGCTCAAGGCAAACATAGACTGTCTTTCTCTTTCTGCAACTCCCATACCAAGAACGCTTTACATGTCTCTTCTCAAAATAAGGGACATGAGTCTTCTCACAACGCCGCCCATAGCCAGAAAACCCATAAAGACCATGATTGAGCGTTTTGACCTTGACCTGATAGAGAAGGCCATAAGGTTTGAGTTGGGACGGGGCGGCCAGGTCTTCTACCTGCACAACAGGATTGAAACCCTTGAGGATGTTGCAACCATGCTCAGAAAGCGCATTCCGGAGGCCCTGATTGAGACTGCCAACGGTCAGATGAAAAGCGACGCTCTGGAAGACACCATGAGACGCTTTGTCTACGAGGGCATACAGGTCCTGGTCTCAACCACCATAATAGAGAACGGAATAGACATTCCGAATGTGAACACAATAATAATAGACCGCGCAGACCTGTACGGGGTGTCCCAGCTCTACCAGCTCAAGGGCCGTGTCGGAAGAAGTGACAGGGAGGCCTATGCCTACCTTATGTATCCTTCAGACCATGTTCTGAGTGAGGTTGCGGTCAAGAGACTGCAGATAATAAGCAACCACACCGAACTGGGAAGCGGCTTCAAGATTGCCATGAAGGACATGGAGCTCCGCGGGGCGGGCAACCTTTTGGGACGCGAGCAGAGCGGCTTCATGAGCTC
>CAMZGJ010000047.1 GCA_947306375.1 uncultured Spirochaetales bacterium | reverse complement strand
AGAGCACCGATAAGTTTGAATGGCTCAACGGTTCGGTCTTCAACAGCCTGAACCTTGTCCTTGCCATTTCAACTTCACTTATCTGATAAACGGAGAAGAAAATGGCTGATACACCGCTCATGAAACAGTACCGCGAAATGAAGGCATCTTATGCCGACATGGTGCTGTTCTTCAGGCTCGGTGATTTCTATGAAATGTTTGATGAGGACGCCGTGGAGGTGTCCTCACTGCTTAATCTTACACTTACGCACAAGGGAGATTCCCCCATGTGCGGAATTCCTTACCATGCTGCCAGAAACTACATTAAGAGGCTTCTGGAACTGGGAAAGAAGATTGCCGTATGCGAGCAGACCTCAATTCCCGCAGACGGCAGAACCCTTGCCAAGAGGGAAGTTGTACGCATAATAACCCCCGCCACCGTGGTGGATGAGGATTTTCTGGGAAGTCCGGATTTCAACTTTGTTCTGTCCGTCTTCCGCTCGGACTGTGCATACTGTGACATCTCAACGGGAGACTTCATACTCAGACCCCTGGACAAGAACAACAGAATCCAGGCTCTGAGAAGCGTGATTGAGCAGATTTCTCCCAGGGAGATTCTTGTCTGCGACGATGAGTACTTCCTTGACAACAGGCTGAAGGATGCCCTGGACGGCGCCGGAGTAATGGTTACAAAGCTTCCGCCCTGGCATTTTACAAAAAACGCCTGTTACAAGCTTCTTTGTGAGGAAGCTCGGGTAAACAGCCTTGCCTCTTACGGAATTAAACCTGAAGACAGCGTCGTAAGTCCGGCCGGAGCCCTTCTGAGGTACGTGAAAGAAACGTCCATGGGGTCAGTGAGCCATCTTACGGACTACAGACTCTTCAGTGACCTGCAGTATGTTGGGATAGATGAGTCCAGCAGACGCAACCTTGAGCTTTTCAGCAACCTTCATGACGGAAGTACCCGCGCAAGTCTTTTCTCAGTAATAAACAGATGCAGAACCTACGGCGGAACCAGGCTTCTGAGGTCATGGATATCTTCTCCCCTTAGGGATGTTGAAAAGATCAGGGAGAGACAGACCCATGTGCGTTTTTTCTATGAAAACGCAGAGGAGCTCAAAAGGGTAAGAAACCTTATCCACGGCTCAATGGATCTTAACAGACTTACAACCAGAGTTTTTCTCAGAAGGGCTGTTCCCCATGACCTTACGGCCATCAGACAGAGCGTTCTCACCTTTGTTGAGATTGTTTCTGAGGATCCCGACAGATACAGAAGCATGTTCACCGGTCTTCTTTGCAATGATGAGGAGGTGGGAAGGGCAGTTGAGCTTGCCTCGGAGATAGGCAAAGCGGTTAATTCCGAGTTCCTTGGCCAGTTCAACGCCGGAGAGGTTATTCTGGACGGCTATGACGGGGAGCTTGATGAAAAGAGGCTCCTGTACAGGGACAGTGATGAGATATTGAAGCGCTATCTTGAGGATGAGAAAGCAAATCGCGGCCTTACAATCCTAAAACTGGGGTACAACAGGGTCTTCGGATACTATCTGGAGGTTCCCAACGGCCAGCTTTCAAAGGTTCCGGATTACTTTATAAGAAGACAGACCCTGGTGAACGGAGAGCGCTTTACAACGGACAGACTGAGGGATTTTGAACATGAGATTCTCTCTGCCCAGGCATCGGCCGAAGAGCGGGAACGTGAAATCTACAGGGGCCTTCTTGAGATGACTGATGCGGTGAGTGGGGTTCTCAATGAGATGGGATGCTTCATGAACCTTACTGATGTCTATCAGGCCCTGGCCACCCTTGCCGTGGATTCCTCCTACACATGCCCGGAGGTCTGTGAGGAGGACGTGCTTGAGATAGAGGAGGGCAGGCATCCGGTTGTTGAGAAGATGCTGGGCCCGGGCAAGTTTGTTCCCAACAATCTGGACATGAACACCAGGTTTTCCCTGATTACGGGCCCCAACATGGCCGGTAAGTCAACATATCTGAGACAGAACGCCCTTATTATTCTTCTTGCCCATACGGGAAGCTTTGTTCCGGCCAAGAGGGCCAGGATAGGGCTTGTGGACAGGATTTTCTGCCGCGTGGGAGCTTCCGACAACCTCTCAGGAGGAGAGTCCACATTCCTTGTGGAGATGCAGGCAACCGCTTTCATTCGCAGGACCTGTACATGCAGTAGTTTTGTCATTGTTGATGAGATCGGGCGCGGAACAAGCACCCAGGACGGAATGTCCATTGCCTGGGCGGTTATGAAGAACCTGTCCGAAAAGTCCTGCAGGACGCTGTTTGCAACCCATTACCATGAGCTGACCATGGTGGATACCAGCGGAATAAGGCTTCTGACTCTTGAGGTTGAGGAGAAGGGAGACAGCGTTGTGTTTCTCAGAAAGGTCCGTGAGGGTGTTGCAAATTCAAGCTACGGTATCCATGTTGCCAGAATGGCCGGGGTGCCTGCTTCCGTTGTAAGGGATGCCAAATACTTCCAGAAACGTCATTTTGCAGATTACGGTCCCCAGACGGGTAGTCTTTTCACATCGGATTCTCCGGATGAGGCCGGCCCTCCCTATGCAGATCCGGCTCAGGAGGAGATTATGAAGACCCTGAGGGAATGCAACACGGATTCCCTTACGCCCATCCAGGCAATGCTTCTTCTCTCAAAACTCTCTGAGGATGCTAAATCTCTGCCATCAGAGTGACTGCAGTTCCGGTCCTGAATCCGCTGTTTTCCAAAAGTTTTACGCAGCTTCTTATTGTTGAGCCTGTTGTGGTTATGTCATCAAGAACAACACAGATCCTGCTTCTGTCAGTCTTTACGGCTTCTTTGTCATTAATCCCGTATTTACCTTCGGCTGCGCTTATTCTCTGCGCCCTGTCCAGGGTTTTCTGCTGATTCAGAGTAACTTTTCTGTTTTCTATCAGAAACGCGCAGTCAATTCCGTGCTTCTTCTTCAGATACAGGGCAACATCCTTCATCTGGTCCCACTTTCTCTTCCTCAGGCTTTCCTCAGAACAGGGAACAGGAACAAGAACAACCGGGGACAGGTCAGGATACAGGGTTTTCAGCGCGGAAAGATACTCCTGTGCAAACAGGGCAGTATGGGACCTTTTTCCCTCAAACTTCCACTGTTCAAGCATATGCCTGAAAAAAGGAGCCCTGTAGTCATAGATGCTTAAGATTCTGTATTTGCCGCCCGCGCTGCACCGCGGACATCTGTAAACAAGGGATACAAGGGGCATGCTGCAGACCGGACAGCGCTCCGTGAAGGAGTCAAACTTCTCTGAGTCCGCAATTTTCCTGCACTGAGGGCACAGTGAATCCGGCATACTGACCGGAGAATTGCAGAACTGGCAGCGGTTTATGAACATGGGACAAAGATAGTCATATTGACACTTTCCGGCAATAGGGTTAAATTGAAGACCGTAGATAGATTAAAACTTTGTTTTAAGGAATCGGCACTAAGCACGGTTCCTTTTTTTACGGAGAAAATGTTAAAGAACGAACTGAGAGACAATGAACTTTACAAGCTCCTGAAGCCTGTTGCGGACGGCCTTGGCATGACCATGGTGGAGGTTCAGAAGAACATCTGCGGTCCCGCCGAGACAAAGGTTGTCATAACGGTAATGAAGAATGACGGGGAAACGTCCATAGATGACCTTGAAACCTTCCACCGTGCCGTCCAGAGCCTTCTTGAGATAACAATAGGACGTGACATCCTTTCAATGGAAACGGGCACGCCGGGTCTTGAGAGGAACTTCAGGGACTATGCGGAGTTTGAGATTTTCCGCGGCAGGCAGGTAAAGGTCTACAGCACCTCCGCCTCAGACTGGATAAGCGGAAGAATAGGGCAGTGCACGCAGGACGCGGTTGTCCTGACGGACGATGACGGAAATGAGGTCAGCATTGAGTATAAGGACATACACAAGGCAAGACTTGACTATAAATGGATCAAAAACACAGGGAGATAGAGATGTCTGATTTTAAAGAAGCCGTAGAGGCAATGATGAATGAAAAAGGTATGACACGTGAGCTTGTTCTTGAAACTATAGAACAGACTCTCAAGGCTACCTACAAGAACAAGTTCAAGACAGACGAGAATGCGGTTGTCACATTTGCGGATGACCTTTCATCATTTGAGCTTGCCTCAAGAAGAACAGTTGTCAACGATGAGGACTATGATGAGGGCAACATCCTTGAGATACCCCTTTCAGAGGCACTTGAGCTGTCAGACGAGGCAGAGCCCGGCGATGAGCTGCTCATCCCCATTGATCCGCGCAGCTTCAACAGAAGCAGTGTCCAGACAGGAAAGCAGAGGGCAACAAGCAGGATCAGGGAAATCCAGAAGGAAGAACTCTACTCCGAATTCAAGGGCAAGGTGGGTGAGATCATCAACGGCTATGTCCAGGCCATTCATGACAACGGAGACATGATGGTTGACCTTGGAAGGACTTCCGGTTATCTGCCCAAAAAGAACCAGAGCCCCAGGGAAACATATCAGAAGAATGACAAGATCCGCTGCTATGTTGAGAGCGTGAAGCCGGATGAGAAGAATGACAAGAACATCCGCGTTCTGCTTTCAAGAACACATGAGAATTTCATAAAGAAGCTCTTCTACCTCAACGTTCCCGAGCTTGGCGCCAAGGAGCCCAGTCTTGAGATTATCAAGATTGTCCGTGAGCCCGGCTACAGGACAAAGGTTGCAGTATGGCCCATCAAGAGCGATGTTGACGCCGTAGGAACCTGTGTAGGCCTCAAGGGTGCCAGAATCCAGGCAGTCATGCGTGAGATTGATGATGAGCGCATTGATGTTGTGCGCTGGGATCCCAACCCGCTTGAGTACATTGCAAACGCTCTTTCTCCCGCAAAGGTTGAGAAGATATACGTAACGGACTTTGACAAGAAGATGGCAGTTGCAATTGTTGACCCCGGTCAGCTTTCACTTGCTATCGGAAAGCAGGGTCTGAACGTTCGCCTTGTAAACCGCATGTGTGACTGGATTGTTGACGTCAAGACCCAGGAAGACTTTGAGAGCATGGACATCTTTGAGCAGGCACGTTCTGCAGCAGATGCCGCATTTGAGATTCCCGAGGACCAGGAAGAGCCTCAGATTGAGTATGCTTCCGACACCGAGGAGGGAATTCCCCTTACTGATCTTCCCCTGGATGAGGCAATTGTCAGGAAACTTGAAGTCCATGATATTCTCACCGTTGAGGAGTTCCTTGAGTATTCTGAAGAAGAGCTCAGGGAGATGGGAGATATCACTGAGGATGAGATTCAGACCATCAACAGGGTCATCAGAGAGAATATTGATATAGTTGAAGATGAAGAACAGACCGAAGACGCCGGTTTTGTATGCCCCAACTGCGGACATCCGCTTTCAGAGGGCATGACCGAGTGTCCCAACTGCCATGTGGGTATCAGTTTTGAGTCTGTTGGTGAGGATCAGGAGTAAGAATGGCTGAAGAGAACAAAACCAAAGTTACACTTATCAAACAGACTAAAATTCCCCAGCAGGCACCTGTTGCCCCCGCTGCACCGGCACCTGCTGCCACGGAAAAGAAAAAGGTTCTTCTGGTGAAGAAGAAACCCGTTGTTGTTGTAAAGGCCCAGGTTGCTCCCGCTTCTGAGGCTGCACCCGCAGCAGCACCGGCTCCCGCACCCGAGGTAAGGCCGGCACCGGCGCCTGCGGCAGCTCCCTCCCGCGTGCAGGAGAGCAAACCTGCCGTTGAAAAGCCCGTTCAGCAGAACCAGCAGCGCGTTGTGAAAAAGGCATCGGCGGCAGCCAATACCACAATAAACAACGGTCCCGTAATAATTAAGGCGGCCAACAACCTTCCGCCAATCAACCCCACTGCACCCGTCAGGAGCTCGGGCTCAAGACAGGTGGGTTCCGTAGGCGGTGTTACATACGGCAGGGACGGTCAGCGCATTCAGGTCAACAGACAGAGAAACTCCAACCAGCCCAACCAGGGTGTCTACACACCCAAGTCCAGCCAGGGCGGCCCCAGAGGCATGAAGACGGACAGGCAGGGCGGTTTCCAGAAACCCGGATTCGGCGGTCCCGGACGCGGCGGACAGGGTAACGGCAGGGGCGGTAACTTTGCTCCGGCAGCTCCCGTTGCAGACGGAAAGAACAAGCGCGTCTACTCAAAGGACAAGGGCAGGGACAGAAGGCATGAGACCACTGAGGATGAGTTTGAGCTCAAGCAGTTCGGCAAGAAGAAGTCCTCAGAGCCCACAGCCGTTGTTGCCAAGAGCATAGACATAATGAACACAATCACTGTCAGTGATCTTGCAAAGAAGATGAACATAAAGGCTTCTGAGATAATCAGCAAACTGTTCTCCATGGGCAGTATGGTCACGATGAACGAGAGCATTGACAGTGAGACTGCACAGATTATTGCAAGCGAATACGGCTGTGAGGTCCATATCATAGACCTTTATGAGGAAACCGTTATTTCCCGTGAGGAGGACAGGGAGGAGGACCTGGTTCCCCGCGCTCCCATTGTTACTGTCATGGGCCATGTTGACCACGGTAAGACAAAGCTTCTGGATGCCATAAGGCAGA
Source organism: uncultured Spirochaetales bacterium (assembly GCA_947306375.1). Classification (GTDB taxonomy): domain Bacteria; phylum Spirochaetota; class Spirochaetia; order Sphaerochaetales; family Sphaerochaetaceae; genus RUG14846. Next base: position 1,998 of record CAMZGJ010000047.1, on the reverse strand, counting down.
CAAACGTGGTTGCAGGCGAGTTCGGCGGAATAACACAGCACATAGGCGCATACAAGGTGAACATTCCCGGAAAGGGAGACGTTGTATTCCTGGATACCCCGGGTCATGCGGCCTTTACCCTCATGAGGGCAAGAGGCGCACAGCTTACGGATATTGTAGTTCTTGTTGTAGCCGCAAATGACGGAGTCATGCCCCAGACGCTTGAGGCTATTGACCACGCAAAGGCTGCAAAGTGTCCCATTATTGTTGCCATAAACAAGATAGATCTTCCTGAGGCAAAGCCGGAAAGAGTAATGCAGCAGCTTTCTGAGAAGGGTCTTGTTCCGGAGGAGTGGGGCGGAGACACAATGTACTGTCAGATTTCCGCACTCAGGAAGGAAGGTATAGACACACTTCTTGAGACCATTCTCCTTCAGGCTGAGATCATGGAGCTCAAGGCCAACCCCAACTGCCGTGCAGAGGGTAAGATTCTTGAGGCCAGAATTGACCAGGGACGCGGTACAGTTGCCACTGTAATTGTAGAGCGCGGAACGCTTAATCAGGGAGACTACTATGTTGCAGGCATCTACTCCGGAAGAGTAAGGGCCATGTTCGACGACAAGGGCCGCAAGATAAAGAGCGCAGGTCCCTCAACCCCGGTTGAAGTCATTGGTCTTTCAGATGTTCCCAGCGCCGGAGACCCGTTCCAGGTCTGTGAGGATGAGAAGCAGGCAAGGCAGATAGGATCCAAGAGACAGGAGCTTGAGCGCCTGAACCAGGCCAACAAGTTCAAGAAGGTAACGCTGGACAACATGTTTGACGTCATGCATGAAGGCGACAAGCAGGAACTGAACATTGTCATAAAGGGTGATGTCCAGGGTTCCGTAGAAGCCCTCCAGCAGGCTCTTGAGAAGCTGAGCAACAGTGAGATCAACGTCCGCGTAATCCGTGCCGCGGCAGGCGCGATCATTGAGGACGATATAAACCTTGCATCCGCATCAGAGAACCCGGCAATTGTAATAGGCTTCAACGTAAGGCCCACGCCCAAGGCACAGGCCCGTGCGGACGAGGAGCATGTTGAGATAAGAAAGTACAACATAATCTACAACGTTGTGGATGATGTGAAGGCAGCCATGGAAGGTATGCTTTCTCCGGAGAAGACGGAGGTGGATATCGGAACGGCTCAGGTGCGTCAGGTCTTCAAGGTTCCCAAGGTGGGTCTTGTTGCCGGATGTTACGTCCTTACTGGCAGCGTGAAGAGAAACAGCTGGTGCCGCGTTGTGCGTGACAACATCCAGCTTTCCAAGGAGCTTCTCAAGATCTCCTCTCTCAAACGCTTCAAGGACGATGCCCGTGAGGTTGCCGCAGGCTTTGAATGCGGTATAGGAATTGAGAATTTCCAGGACCTCAGAGAAGGGGACATCATTGAGTTTGTTGAGATCCGTGAGGTTGCCAGAAAGCTTGAGACTACCGGAGAGTACATCTGATGGACAACTACAACGCGCAGAGGCTTGAATCCAGGATTCTTGAGGCAGTTAACACCCTGATTGTCAGCGGTGACATCAAGAATCCGTCCCTGAGCAGATTTGCAACCATAACTGGTGTAAGTCTTTCCAAGGACAACAGTTATGCCAAGCTTTACGTGTCCTGTCTGGAGGACAGCAGACTGGAGAAGAGCACCGCGGCGCTTCAGAGCGCCTCGGGCTACATCCAGAGCAGACTTGCAAAGATTCTCAAGACACGCAACACCCCCAGGCTCACTTTCATAGCTGACACCACGCAGCGTGAGGCAGCAAGGGTGAATGACCTTCTGGAGTCCGTGAAAAGTGAATGACCGCAGTACGGTGACCCTCATCCGAAAGGACAGCGGGGTCACTTCTTTTTCCAGCCTGCGCTACGTAAAAAAGCATGTGAACAAAAAGACTGGTCACTGCGGCACTCTGGATAAGTTTGCCACCGGTCTCCTTATTGCCTGCTGCGGTAAGTACACCAAAAAGGTTCCTCTTTTCATGGGACTGG
>CAMZGJ010000046.1 GCA_947306375.1 uncultured Spirochaetales bacterium | reverse complement strand
GTGCTGTATCCGGGGTACCATACGGCATTGAACTCAAGGGAGGGCAGGAAAGACCATGTCCTGAGCGGATTCTGCTCATAGGTTCTCACGCTGTCATGACCTCCGAACACTTTTGCATTTGCAATAAGGTTCAGGATGTGGCTTTCCTCGTTTGTCAGCTTTAGTCCCACATTTCCGTCAAACATGTACTCGGTAACATTCACAGTCATCACTGACATGATGTCGGTAAAACTTGAGAACGAGCCCATCTTTGCATCCAGACCTGTTGTGAGGTAGAGTCTCTCGCCGTAGTCCGGGGTAAGCCTTATCATTGCCAGTCCTGAAAGAGCCAACTCTCTGTTCACGGCTCCCTTCAGTCTGAGGTCAAGACTTACACGGGAATCCTTTATGTTCTTGATAAAGGCTCTGGCACTTGCCGTGGGGAAGACTGCAAACTTGGACTGATCGGATACTTCCTGGTCCTTGTCTATGGTGAAGGTGAAACTGAAGCCTCCGAATAGACCCAGTGAAACTCTTGTCTTTGCAAAGAGATCCTCTCTGTTGCTCTCCTTGGAGGACTTAAAGTCTTCTCCTCTGTTTATCTCCTTATATCTGAGGAAGTACTCACCGATTCTGTCCGGATCGGGGAAGACCTTCTCGGACTCTTCAAACCTGTCTGCAATGGCCTTAAGCTCAAACTCGTACTTTGCAACGGACTCACGGCCGCACTCAAGAATTTCCAGCGCTCTTCCGAATCCCAGAGTGGTGTTGTCCTTGGTGTCTATGGGAATGTAGAGAGTTGCCTTTTCAGGTTCTTCCAGAACTCCCTTCTTTACAATAATGGTAATCAGGCCGTTGAGCATGCCCGAGAATGTCTTGTAGTCTTCCGGGGTAAGCTCCTTCGGATTGCCTACAGTTTCGGCAATAATAATGTCATAACCGTCCTCAATGGCAAGGTGTACGGGAAGGTTTGCTGTCATTCCGCCGTCCATGTATACCTCCGTATCGGTAATCAGCGGTTCAAAGACAACGGGAATACTCATACTTGCACGCATGGCGGAAACAAGGGAACCGCCTACAAAAACAGTTTCCTCTCCGGTCAGCATGTCTATGGCGTTGCAGTTGAATGCAATGGGCAGCTGGGTCTCAAAATCCAGATTGTCGGGGACATTGCCCACGTACTTGTAGAAGAAGTTGAGAATCATGTAGTCATCTATCAGACCGTTGATTCCGCCTACGCCTTCATCCAAAGAGAAGGAAATCAGGTTGTTGGTGTTGAAGTTGAACGGATCCAGAACCTCATTGTAACCGCTTGCAAGGAAGGCGGTGAACAGCCTTTCAAGGTCATTGTTGTAGACCAGACTTTCAATTTCCTTGGGAGTGTAACCCGCGGCATAAAGACCGCCGATCAGCGCTCCCATACTTGTTCCGTAGACCTTGTCCACGGGAATTCCCAGTTCCTCAATCTTCTCCAGAAGGGCAATATGCGCAATACCCTTTGCACCGCCGCCGCCGAGTACAATGGCAACCTTGGGTCTTTCACCTTCACGGGCAAAGACAGCCGTGCAGGCAATTGCAAGAATCAAAAGAACGGTAAGCAGTTTTTTCATAAAACCTCCGCGGGGAGAATCCCCCGATATCCACATTAATTATGTATTTTCAAACGCTGAAAAGCAAATCCTGATAAGTGGGCAGTGACCAGATGTCTGCAGGACAGTTTGTCTCAAGCCAGTCGCAGTCCACACGTATGGCGGCCATCCGGCTGCGCAGTACGGTGCCGCAGAATTCGGCATGCCTGCTCCGGTCAGATGACATGGCGACGGCAAGTCCCAGGCTCTCAGAGAGAGCAGCGGCGCTGACCCTCAGGTTCTCAATCCTGCCGTTGGTCATGTTGATGGTATCCATCCTGCCGGAAGACGCACTTTCCGGGAAACCCAGGTTTTCAAATGCTATCTGAGCCTCCATCAGTGTCTTCAGGTATTTCTCTGAATCAGGAACAACATGCTTGAGGACCATGTCCAAAAGCGTGCGCGCCTCAATGGTTATTGTCTTGCAGTAACCGTCCAGAATCACATCCCGTCTGCACTCAAGTTCTGTTTCTCCAAGAACTCCGAATCTGGACATCACCTTCACGAACTTGGGGTCGGTAATGACCTGGGCAGCTTCGTAAGTTGTTCTGAGGTTGGCAAGTCCGCGGCCCTCGGCCTCCTGTACCCACTTCTCATCGTAATTGTTGCCGTTGAAGATAATCTTCCTGTGCCTGGTGTAGGACCTGCCCACAAGTTTCAATACCTCAGTCTCAAATTCCTTTTCGGATCTGCATCCGGCAGCCTCAAGTGTGTCTGCAAAATCACTGAGAACCTCCGCCACCGCGGCGTTGAGCACAATGTTGGGACCGGCTGCGTTGAAGCTTGAGCCGGGCATTCTGAACTCGAACTTATTGCCGGTAAAGGCCATGGGGCTTGTCCGGTTACGGTCCGTGCTGTCCTTTGGAAAACTGGGAATGGCGTGGACGCTCAGGTCCATGGCCTGCTTCTCTGCAGCCTTTGCCCTCACTCCCTTTGCAATCAGATCCATCACGGAGGTGAGCTCACTTCCCAGGAAGATGGAGATTATTGAGGGAGGAGCTTCCTCGCCGCCCAGACGGCAGTCATTGCTGGCACTGGCAGCACTCAGTCTGAGAAGTCTCTGATACTTGTCCGTTGCCCTGATAACCGCGGTGAGGAACAGCAGGAACTGCGCGTTCTCTGCAGGGGAGTCCCCGGGTTCCAACAGGTTCACGCCGGTGTCTGTCTGAAGCGACCAGTTGTTGTGCTTGCCCGAGCCGTTCACACCGGCAAAGGGCTTTTCATGGAGAAGGCATGCAAGATTCATGGAATCTGCAATGTTCTTCATCTCCTCCATCATCAACTGGTTCTGGTCAACGCTTATATTTGCCGTGGCATGCACCGAAACAAGCTCATGCTGTGCGGGTGCTGCCTCATTGTGTTCCATCTTTGCCGGAATGCCCAGTTTCCAAAGGTGCTCGTCCAGTTTCTTCATGAACTTCAGAACCCTGGGTCTGATTGCTCCGAAATAGTGGTCGTCAAGTTCCTGGCCCTTGGAAGGGGCCGCTCCTATGAGTGTTCTTCCGCAGATCTTCAGGTCGGGCCTTCTGAGAAACAGTTCCTTGTCCACAAGAAAGTACTCCTGTTCAAGACCGACTGACGGGAAGACCTTCTTCACATCTGTAACTCCGAAGAGTCTGAGAATTCTCAGAGCCTGCTCATTCAGGGCTTCCATTGACTTGAGAAGGGGAGTCTTCTTGTCCAGAGCGTCTCCGCTGTATGAACAGAAGGCGGTGGGAATGCAAAGAGTGCCTTCCTTTATGAAGGCATAGCTTGTGGTGTCCCATGCAGTGTAGCCCCTGGCCTCGAAGGTGGCCCTCAGGCCGCCGGAGGGGAAGCTGGAGGCATCTGGCTCGCCCTTTATCAGCTCCTTTCCGCTGAACTCCATTATGGCCCTGCCGTTGGCATCCGGAGAGAGGAAGGCGGAGTGCTTTTCCGCAGTGGCGCCCGTGAGGGGCTGGAACCAGTGGGTAAAGTGTGTGGCACCCTGTTCCAGGGCCCATTCCTTCATTCCCTCTGCAACGGTGTTTGCCGTATGCAGGTCCATGTCCCTTCCTTCACTGACACTTGAACGCAGGGCATTGTAGGCATCTTCGGGAAGATACTTTTTCATTGCCGCGTCATTGAAAACCAGAGATCCGAATGTTTCAGCACAGTTGTTTTTAGCCATGGCCCCATTTTAGCAATTTGACGGGTATTTCTTCAATATTCATATTGAAGCGGCTTCAAACCCTTGTAATGTCCGCCGTGAAATTCTAGAATTCCGTTTATTATGACCGGCGTATTGATCAACTGTGCCACCGTAATCATAGGCTCTCTTCTGGGGCTTCTTGTGGGAAGGCATCTTAAAGAAAACTTCAAAACCGTTGTGTTTTCCTGCAGCGGTCTCGTGACCATTGTAATGGGTATCCAGATGGCGCTGGGTACGTCCAACTTCCTGGCTCTTCTTATAAGTCTGCTCCTGGGTGGAGCCGTGGGCTACCTTCTTCATATTGAAGACGGTATCTTCAATGCCGGAAAGAAGTTGGAGAAGGCTTTCTCTAATAACCCGGGAGGTGAGAACTTTGCAAAGGGCTTTCTCAGCGCCTCGGTTCTTTTCTGCAGCGGCGCCATGAGCGTTGTAGGGTCAATCCAAGCCGGCACCTCCGGAGATCTGCAGACTCTTCTGATAAAGAGCGTCATGGACGGATGCATGGCCGTTGTCTTTGCCTCCGTCTACGGAATTGGGGTCATGTTCTCCTTCCTGTTCATCCTACTGTACCAGGGTTTTTTCACCCTTGCAGGCGGGTGGATAGAGCCCATGCTGGGCGCCACAGGCATTCAGGACCTTTCCGCGGCGGGCGGAATTCTGCTTATCCAGATAGGTCTGGGGCTGCTGAAAATAAAGGAATTCAAGGCCGCCAACTTCATTCCGGCCCTTGTCTTTGCGCCGGTACTGGGACTTGCGGTCTCAAAGATTTTCTGATTAATCTTCCCACAAAGTGTTGACTGACTTGGGATTAAAGAGTTTACTACTTGCAATAATCATTTTTGAATCTGATTGAGAATCATATGAATACAGAACTTATTATTTTTGTCATCTATCTTTTCTTCATGCTGGGCATAGGCCTGCATTTCTTCCTCAAAATGCGCTCCGGAAACGAGAAGGACTACTTCCTGGGCGGCAGAAAGATGGGACCTTGGGTCTCCGCTCTTTCAGCCGGCGCATCCGACATGAGCGCATGGGTACTCATGGGACTTCCCGCATCCGTCTATGCACTGGGAATGGGCCAGACATGGATTGCCATTGGTCTTGCAATAGGTTATGCCCTGAGCTGGATATTCGAGGCCCCGCGTCTGAGACGTTACTCTGAGGCCGCAGGGGACAGCATTACAATCCCGCAGTACCTTACTAACCGCTTTCTCAGCAAGAACAAGACCATGCAGGTCATCTGCGCGGTAATCTTCCTTTTTGCATACACTGTATATGCAGCCAGCAGCATCAAGGCCTGCGGTACGCTTTTCAACACCGTTGTGGGCATTGACGCAAACAAGGCCATGTACCTTGCCGCTGCAATAATCATTTCCTATACATTCCTCGGAGGTTTCTCCGCAGTGTCCTGGACGGACTTCTTCCAGGGCATGCTCATGCTGGGAGCCCTGCTCATTACACCCATCTTTGCACTGGCTCTTTCAAAGGGCAGCCAGATTTCAACCAATCTGGGAGACTTGGGTCCGGGCTACTGGAAACTCTTCACAAACTGGAAGGATGTTGCATCCGGTCTGGGATGGGGTCTGGGTTACTTCGGAATGCCCCATATCATTATCCGTTTCATGGCGGTACGCTCGGACAAGGAGATAAAGAAGAGTGCCAGAATAGGTATTACCTGGACTGTTCTCATTCTGTCCTTCTCAGTGCTCTCCGCAGTTGCAGGCCGCATGTTCCTGGGAACAATCTCAGACAGCTCAACCGTTTTCATCCAGATTGTGCGCAGGATATTCCCGCCTGTTTTCAGCGGTCTTCTGCTTTCAGCCATTCTTGCAGCTTCAATGTCCACCGCGGACAGCCAGCTTCTTGCCAGTGCCTCCGCCTTTGCCAGTGACGTTTACAAGCCCATAATCCGCAGAAACAAGGCCACTGACAGAGAGATGCTCTGGACCGGACGTATTGTTGTTCTGGCAATCTCCGTTGCAGCCCTGCTTATTGCATCCAACCCCGCCAGCGGAACAATTATGGATCTGGTATCCAATGCCTGGGGAGTCTTCGGCGCCGCCTTCGGTCCCGTAATTCTTCTCAGCCTTTTCTGGAGACGTCTGACATTCAGCGGTGCAGCGGCCTCAATAGTCACCGGCGCTCTTGTGGATATTCTCTGGCTGGCTTTCCTGAGCTCAACCGGAATCTATGAAATAATCCCCGGCTTCCTCGCAGGCACGGTGGTTGCAGTGGCCGTCTCACTTGCAGGCAAGGCCCCCTCTGAAGAAATAACGGCAGTATTTGACCAGGTTGCCCGTTCCTGATTCTCAACGGACATCTGAAACCCCCGCCGCAACAGCCCGTCCTCCCCGGACGGGCGATTATTTACCCCAACCCTTACAGGGCAACCCATATTTTGATGATTTTTTTTGCAAAATGGCTGAAATTTTCAGCCAAATTCCTGTTTTCATCGGGCATTTGGCGGTTTTGCCTGTTTATGCCCGTTCCTATTCATTCTGTTTTTGCGCTAGAATACGACTTATGAAAAAGACAATTGCAGTTCTGGTTCTGGTTTTAATTCTTGCCGCTTCGGTTTTTGCCGCAACAGGCAAGCCCGTCACTCTGATTCAGCGCTTCAGCTACGGACTGGGCGCCGCTCTTGTTGCAAACTACGGCAGCAGTGCGGAACAGGCTCTGGAGTATTACAAGGCGTATCAGTATAAAGATGTGCTCACTGATTACGGGATGCAGGGCATTGAGGATTACAGAAACGGCACGCTGAAGATAAGCGTGGATGAGATAAACAGTGCCCTGAGCGAGTATTTTGCAGAACTTGATAAAAAGAATGCGGCTCTTGCTGCGCAGAATCTTGAGAAGGCTGAGCTTTTTCTCAGTGAGAACGGCAGAATGGACGGGGTTCATACAACGGCATCCGGCCTGCAGTACAGGATAATCAGACAGGGTTCGGGTGAAAAAGCAAAGGCAACGGACAGCGTTGAGCTTGATTATGAGCTTACAAGTCTCTCCGGAGAAGTGCTGGACAGCTCATACGCCAGAGGAGAGCACTCAACGTTTCCTCTGAACGGAGTAATAGCGGGGTTCAGGGAGGGAGTAATTCTCATGCCCATGGGTTCCTACTACATTTTCTATATCCATCCCTCCATGGGATACGGGGTGAACGGCACCGGGAACATAGAGCCCAACAGCCTGCTTGTCTTCAGAGTGGAAACATACAGCATTTCAAAGTAAAACAGCTTGAGAACAAAATAACGGAGTTCCTAAAAAGTTTTGAACTTTTTGGAGCATCGGCGCAATCCTGAACATTAAAATTGACGGTTACGGAAAAGGCCTGTAGAATTGATTATACGGGGCCCGCACAGGCGTGCGTCCCGGACCGAACAAAAAACAGAAGGAGATTCAGGATGCTTATTCTTATTTCGGATGCATTTGATGCATCACTTGAGGGAAAGCTGGCCGCATTCGGCGAAGTTACAACAGATAAGGGCAGGGCAGCAGAGGCCGATGTAATACTTGTCAGAGCAAAGACAATCTGCAACAAGGAATATATTGACGGGGCAAAGAACTGCAAGCTCATCATCAGAGGCGGAGTCGGAATCGACAATATTGACAAGCCCTACGCAGAGTCAAAGGGAATTATTGTAAAGAACACCCCCAGGGCAAGTTCAATTGCTGTTGCAGAGCTGACATTTGCACTCATGCTCAGCGCACCCAACCACATTACAACCTATGACAACGGAATGAAGAGCGGACAGTGGCTCAAGAACATAAAGAGAACAGAGTTGTACGGAAAGACACTGGGACTGCTGGGAATAGGAAACATCGCAACCAAGGTTGCGGAAAGAGCAAAGGCATTCGGCATGAAGGTTGTTGCCTATGATAAGTATGTTTCAAAGTCAGATGCCGCTGAGCTGGTTCCCACAATTGAGGATGCAGTAATCAATTCAGATTACATTTCAATCCACATGCCGCTTACTGATGAGACACGTGAGATGTTCAATGCAAAGCTGTTTGCAAAGCTCAACAGAAAGCCTGTCATTGTCAACGCAGCACGCGGAGCAATTGTCAACGCAGAGGATATGGTAAAGGCCCTTGATGAGGGCAAGGTTTCCTGGTACTGCGCAGACGTTTATCCCACGGATCCTCCCGCAGAAGACTATCCTCTTCTCAAGTCCGACAAGGTCACGCTCACACCTCATGTAGGTGCAAACAGTGTTGAGAACCTTCTCAGAATAGGGGATGAGATTGTTGACACAATCAAGGCTCTCAAGGCTGAGGGAAAACTTTGATGGCAAAACTTGACGACACCAACAAAGCCATAATCAGAATGCTTTCCGACGGAAGAAAGCCCTTCAGCGCAATTGCCGAGGAGATAGGTATAACCGAGAACACGGTCCGCGCCAGGGTCAACAGACTGACGGAGGAAGGCGTTCTGAGCATACAGGGCCTTGTGGATCCGCAGCATGTGCCGGACATCCAGGTTGCAATAATGGGCATAAAGCTCAGGACGCTGAATCTGGAGGAGAAGGCCAGGGAGTTTCTTTCGCTCAAGGGCGTATTCTCCGTTGTTGTGGTTACCGGCCGTTATGACCTGATTGTCCAGCTTGTAACAGGCCCGGATGAGGACCGCAGCCTGCTCAACTTCTTCAAGAATGAACTTGCCAGAATCAAGGACATTGCTGATGTTGAGACATTTGTGGTCTACCAGGCCCACAACTATCACATTCCCTACATGGGCTGAACCGTGGAAAGGGATATAAGGCTTGAAGCCGTAGTTACAAACTCAAGGCCCATGGGGGAGATGCACAGGTCAGTGACTCTGTTCTCCGGCACCATGGGTCTTGTTAATGCAGTAGTATTCGGGGGCAGAAAGGGCAAAAAAGCGGCCCTTGCCCCTCTTTTTTCCTACGGGACATTCCAGCTCTACTAC
>CAMZGJ010000045.1 GCA_947306375.1 uncultured Spirochaetales bacterium | reverse complement strand
CTTTCTTGAGCGGTTCAAGGTGGTCTGCAACAGCCTCTCCCACTGCAAGCTTGAACTGTCCGTAGAGCTGTCCTGCAAATTCCTTCTCGGCATCCTCAATGCTCTTTCCTGTAACGCAACTGTAGATTGTAAGAAGGTTTGTAATGCCGGGCTTGTCCTCCGCTGCCCTGACCTCGCTTCCGCTGTCAGTGACTGCGCTCTTGAACTTCCTGATAATTGTGTCCCTGTCATCATCAAGTGAGATGAAGGCTCTTATGTTGGAGGGCTCGGGAACAGTAAAGGTATCGGACCAGCGGCCGTTGAAGCGTATGGCAAGGTCACGTGCAATCTCAAGGTGCTGCTTCTGGTCTGCTCCAACCGGCACAAGGTCTGCGCCGTAGAGAAGAATGTCCGATGCCATGAGAACCGGATAGTCCATAAGGCCCATGTTAACGTTGTCTGCATGGCTTCTGCTCTTGTCCTTGAACTGAGTCATTCTGCTCAGTTCTCCGGGATAGGTTATGGTATTCAGTATCCATGTAAGCTCCGCATGCTCATGTACATGGCTCTGGACAAAAAGAATGCACTTCTGAGGATCTATTCCGCAGGCAATATACCAGGCTGCAAGGTCATAGCTGTGTGCCCTCAGCTCTGCGGGAACCTGTCTGACGGTAAGTGTATGGAGGTCAGCAAGGGCATAGATGCACCTGTAGTCATTCATGAGAAGCTTCCAGTTGCGTATTGCTCCTATGTAGTTGCCCAAAGTAAGGATTCCGCTCGGCTGAACGGCTGAAAACAAAGTCTTTCTGTTATCCTGTTCCATATCATTTCTCCGTCAATATTGATGTAATAATCTTGTTATCCAATACCTGTTCCTTCAGGTAAACCGTCTTTCCGCTTCCGTAGACAATGTCCTTGAGGGCTTTTACATCAACCTTCTCTCCTGCCTCCCTGAGGGCAGTTACATAGGCGGCCCTGAGAAGTGTGAGAAAGGTTGAGGCATAATCCTCAGTCTTAAGGCCGAAGTCCAGGTCATACCTGTTTCCATTTGCAAGAAGCATTATGTAGTCAAACTTCTCCGCAGCGGCGCTGTCCAGGTCAAGTCCGACATCCGGTATTTCAACGGGTTCATTAACATAAACTCCGGTATCAACGGAAATTATGGCGGATGCAAGATCTGCCCTGTCTGCAGGTACGGGGTTCAGAAATGTGCTCTGTCTGACCTCTGCTATACCGGAGGTGGCAAAGAGGATTATTCCGTTTGCCGGAACAAACAGCTCAATGCCGCTGTCCTTATGCCTCCAGTAAGTCATGTCCTTGTCCCTTACCTTCTCAAACTGACCGCTTATGGAAAGGCCGGTGTTTACAAAGCCCCTTTTGAAATCCCCTTCTATGGCTCCGTACATACGTCCGGTAAGAGGATCAAAGCAGCCTGTTACCCTCTTGTACTCAAGGGGATCAAGTTCTGCAAAGCTCCGTGCAACTTCCCTGTCCGTTGTTGAAAAGACGTAAGAGCCCTTCTGCCCTATAACGTATACGTAGGGATTCTTCTCTCCGAACGGATTCCGGGTTGCACAGGATACCAGAACAAGGCAGAGTACAACGCAAAATACGGGAAGAAGGGCCTTTCTCATCAGCTGTTTGCCTTCTTTATCTCAATACCCATTCCGGCTTCACTGTCAGTAATTTCCAGTGAGGAGTCCGTTGTGAGCGATAGAGCAAGGGTTTCATCCGATATTCTCTGTGAGAAACGTTTTACAGCCTCAAGGGTTTCCTCATCTCCGTTTATTCTTACGTTGATTCTGTCTGAAACCTCAAGACCGCTTTCCTTTCTCATTGTCTGGATTGCCCTGATAATATCCCTGGCAATTCCCTCATAAAGCAGATCCGGGGTAACCTCTGTATCAAATCCTATTGTCAGAGCGCCCTCATTGAGTATCTTCAGGTTCTCCTTCTCCTCTCTCTGAATAACAAGGTCATCTGTTCCCAGGTCTATGCTCTGGCCTTCTCCGAAGCTGAATGTTCTCTTCATGCCCTCAAGCATGCGTGCAATATGCTCGCTTCTCAACTCCTGGATTTTGGAGGCAACTTCCTTCATGTGCTTTCCGAGTTTTGCTCCCAGAACCTTGAAATTGGCCTTGGCATGGTATGTGACAAGGTTGTCCTCCTCACTCTGGATGTCAACTTCCTTGACGTTCAACTCTTCTGCAATAATGTCCTTCATCTCACTGAGGACTTTTCTGTCATCATCGTTGCGGTCAACTATGAATACCTTTCTCAGAGGCTGTCTTGTCTTGAGGTTGTTGGAGCTTCTGAGTGCCCTTCCCATTGTGATGGTCTGGACCGTGAGGGACATCATCTTCTCAAGAATATAGTCCCTGTGCTTCTCGTTGTACTCGGGGAAGCTGCAGAGGTGAACGGATTCGGGGTCTCCCTCCTTCCTGAGGTTCTGATATATTTCCTCCGTTATGAAGGGAACAATGGGACATGCAAGCTTTACAAAAGTCATGAGAACCTTGTAAAGGGTGTCATATGCCATCTTCTTGTCCTTGTCTGACTCTGACTTCCAGAATCTTCTCCTGCTTCTTCTGATGTACCAGTTGTTCAGGCTGTCCATGAAGGAGACAAGGTTTGTGCAGGCTCTCTGAATGTCATACTTGTCGTAGGCATCGTCCATCTCCCTGACCAGGGCCTCAACTGTGGAGATAATCCATCTGTCCAGCGGGTTGGTAAGCTTCTCAAACGGTGTCTCGGAGGGTGTGTATTTGTCCAGATTTGCGTATGTGACAAAAAACGAATAAGAGTTCCACAGGGGCAGAATGAGCATTTTGAGCACATCTTTGACCAGATTCTCGGAGAACTTGAGGTCATCGGCGTGGACTACCACGCTGTTCATCAGCGCAAAGCGCATTGCGTCGGCGCCGTAGCGTTCTATGACCGTCATGGGATCCGTGAAGTTGCCCTTGGATTTGGACATCTTCTCACCGTCCTCGGCAAGAACTATGCCGCTTGTGACGTTGTTGAGGAAGGCCGGGCTGTCAAACAGTGCCGTTGCAAGGACGTGCAGTGAATAGAACCAGCCTCTTGTCTGGTCAAGGCCTTCATTGATGAAGTCTGCAGGGAAGGTTTTCTCAAAGCGCTCTTTGTTCTCAAACGGATAGTGGAGCTGGCCGTAGGGCATGCTGCCGCTTTCAAACCAGCAGTCAAGGACATCGGGTACCCTTCTCATGGTTCCCTTTCCGTCCGGGCTGGGCCATGTAAGGTCATCCACAAAGTGCTTGTGAATGTCCTCAACCTTCTTTCCGCACCTGGCCTCAAGTTCGGCAATTGAGCCTATTACCTCAATGTAATCCGATCCGTCACATTTCCATACGGGAATGGGGTTGCCCCAGTAGCGGTTTCTTGAAATGGCCCAGTCTCTGGCGCCTTCAAGCCACTTTCCGAAGCGTCCGTTCTTTATGTGTGACGGAACCCATGTGATTTTCTGGTTGTTCTCTACAAGTTTGTCCCTGAACGAGGATACGTTGACGTACCAGCAGTCCATGGCCCTGTAGATGAGGGGTGCACCTGTTCTCCAGCAGAAAGGATAGCTGTGGAGGTAGTTCTCCCTCTTGATGAGCTTACCTTCTTCCTTGAGCCTGCGGATTATCTCCTTGTCGGCATCCTTTACGAAAAGGCCCTTGTAATCGGGAACCTCATCCGTGAAGCGGCATTCGTCATCAATGGGGCAGACAACGGGAATTCCCGTGCCCTTGAGAACGTTGTAGTCATCTTCACCGAAACCGGGAGCGGTATGTACAATTCCGCATCCGTCTTCCGTGGTTACATAGTCTCCCAGAACCGTTACAAAGGCTCCCTGATCATAAAGATGAGCAAAGTACGGGAACAGGGGCTCGTATCTTAGACCAGCAAGGTCCTTTCCCTTGTACTCTTCGACAACCGTGCAGCCTTCTCCGTCCTTGTAGTAGGATGTGAGGCGGCTCTTTCCCAGAATATAATAATCTCCGGTTTCATTGTCCCTGACCTTCACATAGTCAATTTCAGGTCCCATGGCAAGTGCAAGGTTGCTGGGAAGTGTCCACGGAGTAGTGGTCCATGCAAGGAAATATGTGTTTTCGGAGCCTCTGAGCTTGAACCTTACCGTGATTGCAGGATCTGTTACATCCTTGTAACCGCCAAGGTTGACCTCCATGTTTGAAAGAGGACATCCGAGTCCGGGGCTGTAGGGCAGAATGTTGAAACCTTTGTAGATGAGGCCCTTGTCATAGAGGGACTTGAAGACCCACCAGATGGACTCCATGAAGTCCTTGTCCATGGTTCTGTATCCCTTTCTGAAGTCTACCCATCTTCCGGTTCTGGTAATATCTTTCTCCCAGTCTGAAGTAAAGCGCATGACAAGTGAGCGGCACTCCTCGTTGTACTTTGCAATGCCGTACTCCTCTATTTCCTTTGCGGTTGAAAGACCGCGTTCCTTACGCATTATGTTCTCAACAGGAAGGCCGTGGCAGTCCCAGCCCCAGTTTCTGACAACACGCATGCCCTTCATGGTCTTGTATCGGGGAATTATGTCCTTAATTGTTCCCGGAACAAGGTGTCCGTAGTGGGGATGACCTGTTGCAAACGGAGGGCCGTCATAGAATGAGAACTCCTTGTCCGCCGGTCTCTGTTCAATGGATTTTCTGAATATTTCATTATCTTCCCAGAATTTCAGTATTCCCTCTTCCATCTTGGGGAAATTCTGTTTGGGATCTACATTTCTGAACATTTTTGACTCCTGATTGAATTGTGCTCAAAGCGATTGAAATTATACCTAAATATGGGTGTCTCTCTCAAGGTTATTTGATATATTAAAAACATGAAACGTATGCCTGTTCCCCGTGACATAAGAGATTTCTCACAGGTCTTCAGAGACAACGGCCACTCCCTCTACGCAGTGGGCGGTGCCGTGCGGGATTATCTTCTGGGAACAGAGAACAATGACTGGGATTTCTGCACCGACGCAACACCCGAACAGGTCACTGCCATGTTCCGCTCCGTCATTCCCACGGGAATAAAGCACGGAACGGTTACGGTTGTTTTCAGAAAACAGAACTATGAGGTAACCACCTTCAGGACGGAAGGACCCTACTCTGACCGCCGCCATCCGGATGAGGTGCATTTTGTAACTGACCTCCGGGAAGATCTGTCCAGACGTGACTTCACCGTAAACGCTCTGGCTGCGGACTGCTCGGACGGCATCATCTATGATTACTTTGACGGGGAAGCTGACCTCCGGGCCGGCATAATCAGGGCTATAGGCAACCCCCGGGAGCGTTTTGAGGAAGATGCCCTCAGGCTCATAAGGATGTGCAGGTTCTGCTCAAAACTAGGCTTTACAGCCCATTCCCTCACCTTTGACAGCGCATGCGCCCTGAGCAGCACAATTTCATTTGTATCAAAGGAAAGAGTATTTGAGGAAATGTCTAAAATCCTCATGACAAAAAAACCCTCCGCGGGACTTGGCATGATGTATGACACAGGTCTTCTAAAAGCTCTGATTCCGGAGCTGGATAAGTGCGCCTCAATTGAGCAGGACAAGGTTGGCTCAGACAATGTTCTTTCCCATATTCTTGTCTCCGTAGATGCTGCCGCTTCCTACGGATACAGTCTTACCGTAAGGTGGGCAATGCTTTTACATGACATAGGCAAACCCTCATGTATGAAGAAGATAGGCAACTTCACCAGGTTCTTCGGTCATGATGTAAAAAGCGCGGAGATTGCCCTTGAGGTATTAAGAGAGCTCAAGTGCTCCAACGCCCTTCAGGAAGATGTTTATGTCCTGGTAAGAAACCATATGACACGCTACAACAGATCCTGGACTGACGGAGCGGTCAAGAGACTTATAAACAGAGTGGGAAGGGAAAGGCTTGATATGTTCTTTGAGGTTCTCTGGTGTGACCGCATTGCCTCCGACGGCAAACCGGGTCTTGAGGAAACGGATCTTCTCAAAGAGAGAATAGATGCGGTTCTGGACCAGCCCATGACTCTCAAGGACCTTGCCGTTAACGGAAATGACCTTTATGAGGCCGGCATTCCCAGAGGCCCCGGGATGGGCAGAATTCTTAATTCTCTGCTTGAAATGGTTATTGATTATCCTACTCTGAACAGCAGGCAAACTCTGCTTGAGCAGGCCGTATTACTAAGCAAGTCCCAAAGTCCTGCAGACAAGTGAAGCAACGTTCTGCTCCGCATCCTTCTTGCTGCGTCCCTTTTCCGGCCCGAATTCCTTTCCGTGGACATTGACTGATACCCAGAAGATCTGCTTATGCTCAGGTCCCTCGGTTCTGACGGTGTTGTAAACAGGAACGGTCTTCCACCTCTTCTGGACATATTCCTGCAGAAGGGTCTTGTAATCCCTGTGACCTGAAGTGATGTGCGGGATAAGGAGTCTGAGTATGAAACTGCGTGCCTCCTCAAGACCGCAGTCAAGGTAGACGGCCGCAAACACAGCTTCCATGCAGTCTGCAAGAATGGCATTCTTCTGCCTGCCGCCTGTCATTTCCTCACCTCTTCCTATGAGAAGGTATCTGTCTATGTGAATTGATTTTGCAACCTCTGAAAGAGCATCCTCAGAAACGGCTGCGCTTCTGATTCTTGTGTAGTCTCCCTCATCTCCGGTGCTGTTTGAATAGATGTAGTCGGAAACAGCCAGGGAAAGGATGCTGTCTCCCAGAAACTCAAGTCTCTCGTTGTCCGTAACATCCTTGTCCTTTGCCTCATTGGCATAAGATGAATGGGTGAATGCGGTGTTCAAAAGACTCAGGTCCTTGAAACTGAGATTGTTCTGCTGTGCAAAAAACAAAAGCTCCCTCTCACGCTCAGGCGTCAGAACAGGAGCTTTTCTCATACAGGACATTTCCGGTCTCAGATCAGTGTCTTCAGATAGGCAACTGCCTCTCTGACTGTTTCGAATGCCCTTCCCTTGTCATCGGGAATAGTAATATCAAACTCTTCCTCAAATCCGCTTACAAGGTCAAGGATGTCCATGCTGTCGGCTTTAAGGTCATTGACAAATGAAGAATCAAGTGTGACTTCCTCTTCGTCAATTCCGAGCTTCTCGGCAATAATGCCTCTGACTTTCTCAAAAATTTCTTTATCTGTCATTATTTATCATTCCTCCGGATTTACTACCTGGACTCCCTTGTAGTATCCGCACTTGGGACATACGCGATGCGGCAGGATAAGAGAACCGCACTTTGTGCACTTTGTAAGTGTGGGAGCTGCAAGTTTCATGTTTGCTGCCTTGCGTGATGCGGCAGATGCTTTTGAAGTCTTATATTTCGGTGTAGCCATTTATTAACCCCTATTCTTTTAATAATTGAACAACATGTTGAATATAAAGAAAAGTACGGTTTAAGTCAACAGTATACGGATATTGGAATTGACCATGGATGACAAATCCCCGCCCTCTTCCTTAAGCTTTCTGACGGCCGAACTGCTTATATGGGAAAGTGAGGCGTCGGCCGGTAGGAAAACGGTCTCCATACCCGGGTACAGACTGTGGTTTTTACATGCCATGTCATACTCATAGGAAAAGTCCTTCTCATTCCTCACACCCCTTACCATAACACCTATGTCATGCCTGCGGGCATAGTCCACGCTCAGGCCGTCCCATGCGGCAACAATGACATTGTCCAGGTCTTTGACAATGGTGTTCAGCATCTGTAAACGCTGCTCCGTTGTATAACGGTATTTCTTTTCAGGATTTACAGCTATTACAACATGAAGACACTCAAACACCTGTGAGGCGCGCCTTATTATGTTCTCATGGCCTGCTGTAGGAGGATCAAAGGAACCGGCCAGCATGGCATAGCGTCTGTTCATTCCCTTGAACTCTCCACAAGCTTCTTCATGGAAAGAAATGAATCCGTACTCTCGTAGTTGATTCTGTCCCTGATTGTGTACTTTCCGTCCTCATCCTTGGTGCAGACGGCAAACCTGCCCTGACCTATGTATGAGACAGTGTCGGGTTCCTCAACACGGTACTCTTTTCTTATTTTCTCAATTACACAGTCAAAGTGGCTGAGAGAACCGTCCGGTTCCGATATGGCTTCGGACAGAACCTTTACGGGCTTTCCGCAGAGAGCACAGATGTGCTGTGTGTCGCTGTTATTCATTCAGAAGGCTCCTTCTATGCATCTGACGCTGTTTCCGGTAACAAATACAGCATCGAATCTTATTGAATCATAAACCGTGCCGCAGTTGCGGGCAAGATAATGGGAAGCGGTCTTTTTCATCTTCATGACCTTTGAAGGCGGAATCTTCATTCCCATGTCCGGGGAATCCCAGCATGCAGGAATGCTTTTGACCTCCGAGAAAACCAAAAGACCGTTTCTGCTGCAGATTATATCTATCTCACCTGCTGGAGAACGGTAGTTTCTCAGAACTACGGTGTAGCCGTTGCCTGCATACCACCTTGCAGCCAGATCTTCACACTGTCTTCCTCTGCTCTTTGTATCCATAATAAAAAAACGGCTGTTCCGCGGAACAGCCTGGATTGAAATTGATATAACTCAGATACCCTTGTGGCCTCTGATCTGCTCGGGAACCTTTGCGGCCTTTCCGACTCTTCCTCTGAGGTAGTAGAGCTTTGCTCTTCTGACGCGACCGCGTCTGATGACCTCAATCTTCTCTACTCTGGGTGAGTGAAGAGGGAAGATCCTCTCAACACCTACACCGTAGGAATTCTTTCTTACCGTGAAAGTTCTTCTGATGCCCGTGTTGTTCTTTGCAATGACAATGCCTTCAAAAACCTGGACACGCTCGGTTGTGCCTTCAATAATCTTGAAGTAAACCTTGACGGTGTCTCCGATGTGGAAGTTTTCGGCATCCTGC
>CAMZGJ010000044.1 GCA_947306375.1 uncultured Spirochaetales bacterium | reverse complement strand
CTCGGAAGTTGCACCCGTATGACCTAAGGCTACCGTAACACCGCAGGAGACGGCATGTTTAATAAGCTCAACCGCCCCCTGCGCCTCGGCACCTACGGTAATGTACTTCAGAAGGCCGCAGGAGTGTTCAAGCCAGCTGTCAAACTCCTTTATATCAGCAGATCTTACATATCTTCTGTCATAGGCACCGCGCGGTCCGTCCTCAGATGAGATGAAGTTTCCCTCAATATGTATGCCCGTAAGGCATTTTTTCACAACCTCAGACTCCCTGCATGCACGGACAATGGAATCCATGTTCCTGAGAATAACATCTGCGGGTCTTGTTACTATGGTTGCAAAGTGCTGGAGAGTGCCCTTTTTTACAAGTGCCGTGCAAATCTTCTCTGCCCAACCAGGCTCAAAGGCCGGGTCAGAGTAATCAAAACCCAGATAACCGTTCACCTGGGTGTCTATCATGCCGTAGGGAATCTTCATAGAACAAATCTCTCTATTATCTCGGCAACACCGGCGTGGTTGTTGTCTCTCCGGGTCACATAGTCTGCAACCTTTTTAATCTCATCCGTGCCGTTTGCCATGGCACACCCCGTTCCGGCTGCAGCAACCATGTCAACATCGTTGGCCTGATCGCCGGCGGCAACCGTATCTTTGACCGGAACGCCTAGAATCTGAGCCATCTGACGCAGGGCATTGCCCTTGTTCAGGCCCTTGCACACAATCTCCAGGTACTGGAAGTTTGAGAAGAACGCAGAGACCCTGTCCCCCATGTTCGCGTCAATCCAGGCCTTGAATTCCTCAAGGGGCTTAACATCATCCATGTTTATTGCAAGAAGCTTGACCGGCTCTTCCTCAAGCTCATCAATGCTTTCCAGAATGCGGAAATCCATGCGGACCTTGGAGCAGTACATCCGAACTTCCTCGTCGTCGCACCTTCTGTCCACAACCACATGGTCGCTGTCATAAGTCTGTATGTGAAGCACTCTTTTTTCAGCCTCCCTGAAAAGCTCTTTTACGCAGTCCATTGGCACAGGGAGTTTGAAAATGGATTTTTTATTATATATGTCGTAAAGAATTCCGCCGTTGAAGGCTATAAGGTAGTTTCCCTTCCCTGTCAGATTAAGCTCCCGGGCCATCTGTACGGCACTGTATAGGGGCCTTCCCGTGCTTATTACAACACAGTGCCCCTGCTCCAGAACCCTTTCCAGAGCCCTGCTGTTTTCAGGCGGAATCTCCTTGTCATCCGTCACAAGAGTTCCGTCAATATCCAGAAAAAGTGCCTTTTTAGTCATGCCTTAATTATAACACACCTTCCCTTAGCATTTTGTCATATTCGGAAAGCTGGTTTATCAGACTGTCAGGGTCCTCATAGTGCTCCTCACGCTTTCTGTTGATAAGAGAATACAGAACCGGTGTGAGCACAAGAGTCATGGCAGCGCCCGTGAGCATACCGCCGACAAAGGTCAGTGCTATGGGCTGCATCATCTCAGCTCCGCTTCCCGGGAAGAAGGCCATGGGGACCATACCCAGAACAGTGGTCAGGGTTGTCATTAGAATGGGCCGGAGCCTCTGTTCAGCAACTGTAAGACAGGCCTGTCTTATGGGGGTCTTGCGCCTTACCTCATAGTTTATTGAGTCAACAAGCACAATACCGTTGTTTACAACAACACCAATAAGGGCAACTATTCCCACTATTGAGAACAGCGAGAAGTCCTGTCCCATTATCAGGTGGATAAGAACAACACCTATAAGCAGCATGGGAACCGTCATGAAGATAATGAACGGGTCCGTAAGAGACTCAAACTGAGCCGCCATAACCGCATAGACCAGAATCAGGGCCATGGCAATAATGGCTGTCAGGATGGGAGTATAATCCTGGAACTGGCTCATCTGGCCCCTCTGGGAGATTGTAACCCCGTCCGGAAGCAGCAGATAATCCTCAAGGGCCTTGTTCACGCTTGCCTGAATCTGAGAGTCGGACACACCTTCCTTTGAGGAGGCGGTAACGTGGTTCACACGGGCCTTGTTCTCCCTTTGGATTGACCTGGGGGAAGTGCCGTACTCAAAGCTTATGAAGCTGTCAAGCCTGACGGCTCCGCCCGATGTATTAATAAGAACAGAGCCCAGATCCTCTATGCTGCTGAAACTTCCCTCCTCAAACTCAACATAGAGCTTGGGAGTTGTTCCGCTGCTTATCTTGTTGAGGGTGGTGGCTGTAATTCCGGAAACTGCGTTGTTCAGTGCTGAAAGAACGGCCTGGTTTGAGATTCCCAGATCGGCGGCAGCCTGCTGGTCAACAACAATCTTTACATTCGGAGCGCCGTTTGCAACGTCAGATGAGATGTTTTCAGCCTCAGGAACATGTTCGGAAATTATTGCCGTAATTGAATTTACAGCCTCCAGAACCGCTGTTGTGTCCTGGCCCTTGATTTCAATGCTGATTGAGGAACCGCCTCCGAAGCCCCTTCCGCTGCCGGCTGTCCATACTGCTGACGGGTTGGTACCCAGAATGGGTGTGAGCATTTTCCTTATCTCCGAAGCGCTGTACTTCTGCTCGCTCAGGGACGGAAGGACTATCTCAATTCTTGCCGAGGTGCTTCCCGATCTTGATGAAATGCTTGTATAGCTGTCCTCAGGCAGTGTTTCAACCACAAGATTGTACATCCTGAACATTTCTTCCCTTGCAACTCTGGAGACGGTGCCGTTGGGCATGGACAGAGACATTGTAACGGAGTCATCCGAGCTTGAGGACGGAGCCAGGCTCATTCCTATGTTGGAGAAGAAGCCCAGGCTGAAGACAAGAAGCAGGACCATAAGCGCAATTATTATCAGCTTGTGGTCAAGACAGTAGTCCAGAACCTTTCTGTAGAGTGCCTTCAGGGCGTTCTCAATCTTTGAACATGTTCTGTCCAGAACAATGAAGAACCTGCGTTTCAGGGGCTTCTGGACCCGTGAATCCACCTTGAGTATGCTTCCGAACAGGGCGGGAACCAGAGTCACCGCAACCACCAGAGAAGAAAGAAGTGAGATGCAGATTGTAATAATGAGGTCAAGGAACATCATACCCATCATTCCCAGCTTTGTGCGGTAGATGAGAACAGGAATGAATACGCAGATTGTGGTCAGTGTGGATGCAAGAATTGCATTGAACATACGCTTGCTGCCCAGAATGGCCGCAACTGCGGGCTTGTAGCCCTTCTCCCTGTACTGGTATGAGTTCTCAAGTATACATATTGAGGCATCCACTATCATTCCAATTCCCAGAATAAGACCGCTCATGCTCATGCTGTTTACCGTTATTTTGACAATAGACATGACCATCATGGTAATCAGTATGGAAATGGGCATTGAGATGGATATGGCAAGAGTTGTCCTCAGTCCCCTGAGGAAGAGAAAGATAACCAGGGCGGCAAGAACAATTCCTATGATTGCGCTCTTGTAGACCTCATTCATGGTCTCGCTGATCATGGAGGTGTTGTCACGTGTTATTGTTACCACTGCACCCTCAGGAAGCTGGCTGTTTATCTGATCCATGCTCTGTGTAATAAGCTCTGCAACTGCGGATGAGTTGGAGTCTGATGTGTTTGTTACGGACATGGTTACAACCGGGTCTCCGTTAATGTAGGAGGTGTTTGTGTTCTGCTTCTGCTCAACCACAACCTCGGCAACATCCCCCACTTTTATATCTACGCCGTTCTTGTTTGTAATTATGGTGTCCCTTATCTGGGAAATGTCCGTGTAGCGGTGATCCACGCTTACCGTGTAGTTCATGTCTCCGTGTTCCATGGAGCCTGCACTTCCGCTTACATTCTTTGAGCTGAGTGCAGATGAAACCTGGGAAAGTGTAAGTCCCAGTGCGGAAAGGCGTACAGGGTCCACCTCAACGTAGTATCCCGTAGATCCTGCACCGGAAACGGAAACCTCCGCAACTCCGTCTATTCTGAGAAGCAGGTTGGCAACAGTCTCCTCCGCTATTGTGCGCAGCTCTTCCTGCGTGTAAGGTCCGTTGATTCTGAGGGACATTATTGTGGATGAGTTGCTGCTCATGTCAAAGCGCATCAGGGACGGTGTTCCTGCCCATGAAGGAAGCTGTCTTGTTATAGAGGAAAGCTTGGCCGAGACCGCAGAATATGCATCATCCAGGTTGGTCTCGTAGGAAAACTCCAGAGTTATTCTGCAGCTTCCGGAAGATGAGCTTGTAGTCATGCTCTCCAGGCCCTCAATTGAGCCCAGCTGGTTCTCAAGAACCTTGGCAACCTGTTGCTCAACCTCTTCCGGGCCTGCATCCGTACAGGAGACGGACACTGACAGAACCGGCATGGCAACAGACGGGTACAGGGCAACATCAAGCTGAGGCAGGAATATGACGGCCATTGCGCAGACAAGCACAAAGACCATGGTTATCAGAACCGGTCTTCTGACCGACAGTTCGGAAACGGTCATTTGCCCACCTCTTCAGGATTAACAATATTTATCAGGCTGCCTTCAATAACGCTGCCTGCAACAATTACAAGGTCTCCGGAAGACAGACCGGAGATAATCTCAGTCCTTGAGTCATCCGCAACACCCTTTGTCACATAGACCCTTTTGGCCGTGTACTTACCGTCGTTCTCCTGAGCAATGTAAAGAACATCGTTGTCCAGGTAGGTTGTAAGAGCTGTGGTGGGTACAGTTATGGCGCTGTTATTCTCGTAAACCACAACATCAGCTTTCACATACATGCCTTCAAGAAGCTTTGAATCAGAGTCCTGAATTGCAAACTCATACTCAACCGTTCTTGAGGAACTTGAAACTGAGGTACCCACATAGGTTGCAACTGCGCTGTACTCCTTCTCAGGCCAGGCAGCCGTTGTGAAGCAGGCTTTTGAGCCCTCATGAACTGCAGACAGGTATTTTTCAGGAATATTCATTTTGAGAATAAGAGTGGAGGGATTTCCCACGGATGCAAGGGTTGCCCCGGAGTTTACCTTCTGACCCACGTATGCGTCCACTGACAGAACAGTGCCGGAAACATTTGCCACAACATCACGTACCTTGTACTGTGAGCCCGGGGAAGACGGGTCAACCTGTGCCACCACATCTCCGGCCTTCACATAGTCTCCCCTCTTTACAAGCACATTCACAACAGTGCCGGCAACGTCCGAGCCTATGTTCTTTGAAGACTCATTGCGTGAAAGCTCTCCGTTGAAGTTCACCTTCTTGGTAAAGACCGCCGGTACAGCCTTCTCAACACGCACGTTCACGGCCTGGGCCTGGGCACCTGCGCCCGAGGAAAAACCTGAGAATCCGCTGCTCTTCTTTCCGAAGCCAACCGTCCTCTGGACTATAATCAGAGCCGCAAGAACGGCAATCAGCACCACAAGCACAATTGTGACAATTTTTTTCTTCTTATTATTCTCGGCCATTTTATTCACCTTTCAAGTATTTCAATTATTGAGGCGGCATCCGTATCAAGAATGCCTGCAAGAGAGCAGATTCTGGTAATTATGCTGAATCTGTTGGAATCTATCTGTGACTGCGCACTGCTCAGAGAGCTCTGCGCCTTTTCATAATCCGCAAAAGAGGCATATCCGTTCTCATAAGCTTCACTTACAAGATTCAGGTTTGCCTGTGCATATTCCAGGTGGCTTACAAGGTTGCCCCTGTTTGCAATAAGTGCGTTAACTGACGTAAGAATGTCATCCACACTGTCCTCAAGTTTTTTAACAGTGCTTTCATAACTGAGCTTTGCCCTCTGTCTGTCTATCTCCGCATTCTTCACATTTGCGTTCTGCTTTGAACCGGGAATATAGGAATCCAGGGGAACGGAAATGCTTACGGAGGCACTGCCCGTGTAGTTCTCAGTTACAGTCTCATTGACTATGCTTGGAGAATAATTCAGTTTGGTGGAAAGAGATACAACCGGAACCATTGAATTCATCTCGTTTACCGTGGCATTAATCTGTGAAATGCGCTCAGTGTTCTTTGCCATGGTGACGGAGGAAGAATTCATGAGCATCTGCTTCAGAAGAGCAACCTTCTCCGAGTTTATCTCAAGCCTGTCAATCTCGGGAACGCCGTCAAACTCCATGTCCTCCTGCTCCTCTATGCCCAGACTCTGGCAGAACTGTGCCAGTGCAAGGGAATAGTTGCTCTTTGCACTTTCCAGGGAAAGCTGTGAATCGCTGTAGGAAAGCTGTGCCTGAACGTAGGACAGCCTGGATGTGCGTGAAGCCTCATAAAGCTCCAGAGTCCTGGCAAGGGAGCTCTCAGCGGTTCTGAGGTTCTCCTGCGCCTTCTCCACCGCGTAACGGAGGGAAACAAGGTTCCAGTATGATATTTCAGTGCTGTTCTTCACACCGTCAACTGCACTTTTGTATTCAAGAGCTGCATTTTCAGCACTCAGACGGTCCTTGGACTTTCCGTAGAAGTCAGTGGAACTGAGAGACCATGAGATTCCCGCATTGACGGAAACGGAAGGTTTGAGGACAAAGTCCTGAAGATTTGTGTTTTTGTCCACACTGACAAGACCTATTGTTGAATTGAGTGACAGGCTGGGAACAAAAATGCTTACCCCAAGCTCGTTCATTGTCTTTTCATAGGAAAAAGCCTTTTCCTTGAGCGTGCTGCTGTTCTCAACCGCAAGGGCCTTTGCATCCTCCAGGGAAAGGGAGAATACGGGAGCAACTGCGCAGATTAAAACAAGAAAAGCTGAAATCAGTTTAAAAACGTGTCTTTTCATGACTGTCATATTATCGATAAAACAATTTTTGTTCATTATCTTTACAGCCTGTTTCACAAAATCTACATAAATAAAAATCGGCCCGGTTTTCCGGGCCGACTGCATTGATAACGGTTTCCCTATCAGCCTTCGTAGGCGGACGGTGCAGGTGCCACACCCTTCTTCCATTCAATTGCATTGACAAGGAAGAATGTAATTACGCTAACCAGACATCCGAAAACAACGGGCATGAGGTAGAGGGTAATTGTTACACCCTTGGCGGAGAGAATCTGCCAGAAGATGAAACCTATTGTTCCGGTGACAATTGAGATAAGACCGGAGTTCTTTGTTGCACGCGGGATTACAAGACCAAGGCCGTATGCGGCAAATGGTCCTGCACATCTGATTCCGAATGCAAATGTGTTCATTGTGGTAATGGGTACTCCGGCAAATGAGATTACCATTGCAACTGCACAGCAGATGACGTTGCACAGTCTTGTTGCGCGGACTTCCTTCATTCCCTCGAGAGTCTTGCCGTAATAGGGCTTGTAGAGGTCATTGATGATCATTGTTGACATACAAAGCAGGTTGGAGTCTGCTGAAGACATGGTTGCGGAAATGATTGCTGCGGAAACAATACCTGTAATCAGTGTGGGAGCAAATGCCTGTGTTACAGCCATCATTGCGTTTGAACCGTTGGCTGCAAGGTTGGGAAGGCTGTCCTTGACTGCAAGAGCTGAAAGACCGAGCAGTGTGGGGAATGCTGCCATGGCTGCCATGAGAACGGCTGAAACCAGAGAAGCCTTCTTTGCTGTTGCCTCATCCTTTGCGGTCTCAAATCTTGAAATCATTTCAGGACCTGAAAGGAAGGTACAGAAATAGTTGAAGATGTAACCGAAGATATAGGCCCAACCGATCTTTGTGAAGCTGAGCTGTTCAGCAGGAAGCTTGGCAGCTATTGCTGACCAACCGCCGAGTGAGCTGATGACTATGGGTGTTGCAATTGCAAGACCCACAAGGATGATCAGGAACTGTACAAGGTCAGAAATCTGGTCTGCAATCATTCCTCCGAATGTGGTGTAGAGGATGATGACAATACCGGCAATGATCATACAGAGCTTTCCGTTAAGACCTGTGAGTGTTGCAACAACAGAACCTGAGGCTGCTACCTGTGAAGAAGTGAGACAGAACAGGGCAAGAATGTTGAGAACTGCGGAGAATCCGGAGCTGAACTTGCCAAAGCGTCTTCCTACAACTTCAGGAATTGTGACAGCCATTGTCTTTCTGATTTTCGGTGCAAAATATGCAAGGGGAATCATTGCAATGGATGCTGCAAGAACATACCACATTGCACTCATACCCCATGAGCCGAATGCCTTCTGAGCAAGACCCGTGGTACATCCGCCGCCTATGTTGTTTGCGGAAAGTGAGAATGCAACCATGAAAATGCCCATTCTTCTTCCGGCCAACATATAGTCTTCAGCACCCTTGATCTTGAGTTTGCCTACTACATAACCTACAACCAGCATACCTACCAGATAACCGATGACAATTATGAGAGCACTGGTGTTTACTACCATAAGGTACCTCCTGTTTTGTTTATGTAATTATCTTAAACCTGCAACTTTACACTCTCAACAAATTTTTACTTGCCCCTTGCGGCGTTCAGTCATATTGTTAACCTATGGACAACAGGATTTCATGGCAGACGGACTGCCCTTTCTATGCCGATGCGGATAAGAACGTAAGAACCTCGGACGTCAGTTTTTACCTGACGGACGATATTGTCTTTCACATAAGCGCCGCGGATTACCATGACAGCTTTGAGGCCCTGGACGTGCTATATACGGATCCCGTCCTTGCGGACGATGTCCTGGCGTTCCTTGAGGGCAGACTTGAAAAGGTGAAGCGATCAAACCCGTTCAGGGCATTCGGAAAGCAGACCCTCCTCTGTCTTGAGCTTGACGGGAAACCGGACAAGTACCTGAAAATCAAGGCCGGTGAATTCAAGCAGATTCTCAGCATTGCCCGGGCAAAACAGAAATACAGCCGGGAACTTGCAAACAGACACAATTAAAAATATCATTTCGTTGCTTCCGCTGTAATATAAATAGACTGGAAAACATGGATATTTATATGATTTTTCATATAATTTTCCCACCTTTCCCAAAGGATTAT
>CAMZGJ010000043.1 GCA_947306375.1 uncultured Spirochaetales bacterium | reverse complement strand
GACAGCATTGCCGTGAACATAAAGAAAATCTACTACGGCATAGTTTTGCAGGAGCAGGCGCTGGAGATTCAGAAGGCAACATCTGCGGCACAGTATGACAGGTACATCCAGGCAAAGACGGACTTTGAGAACGGCTACGTTCCGGAGCTGTACGTCCTTCAGGCCCAGGTAACGTATTCAAACAGCGTGCCCCAGATCAACAGCGCACAGGCTCAGGTGGAAGCGGCAAAGCGTCAGCTGGCCATGCTGCTGAACCTGCCCATAGACACGGAGCTTGTGCTTACGGACAGCATTGAAACGGCATTTGTAAATGTGGATGAGCAGGAGCTTCTCTCGCTTGTTCAGGGAAGATATGACGTCATGGCCCTTGAGGGTCAGATAAAGCTTCTGAACCTTCAGGAGAAGGCTCTCAAGCAGTCAATCTTCATCCCCAACATAGCTCTGAGTTATTCCGTGCAGATGACCCTGTCCAAACTCGACAAAGACTTCTGGACAAGGTCCAACTGGATGGACAACGGCTCATTCTCCGCCACTGTGGCGTGGAACCTTTCCAACATGCTTCCCTGGAGCTCCTCAATGCAGAGCCTGAGGGACCTGCAGGATGCAAAGAAAAAACTTGAGCTTTCCAGAACACTTCTGGCTGAGAAGGCAGGAATTGAGATTCTGGGCCTTGCTGACAAGCTTGAGCAGAGCAGGAATGAACTTGAAAACACAAAGGGGACAATTGAACTTGCCTCAAAATCCTTCGACATGACACAGAAGGCCTTTGAAAACGGCTCAACCGGAGCGCTTGAACTACGTGATGCGGAGAACCAGCTCAACCAGGCCAGACTTGCCGAACTGAGCAGCAGATACAACTACCTTACCGCCCTCATTGACCTTGAGTACGCGGTGAACCGGGAGATAAGATAATGAAAAAAACAACAGTTATTATTCTTGCGGCATGCCTTCTTCTGACAGCCGTATCATGTTCAAAGCAGAACACCGCCTCACAGGAGGCAGCATCTGAAAAGGTAATCCTTACTCCTGTAAGCACAATCCGTGTTTCCGCGGGAAGCATAACGGACTCCAGGAAGTTCGGCGGAACGGTCACGGCAAAGGACTCCGTCTATGTAATGCCTTCCGTCACCGGAGAGCTTCAGAACGTAGCGGTCAAGGTAGGAGACAGGGTTGAAAAGGACCAGGTCCTTGCAGAGGTGGATGCCTCAAGAGACGGTCAGACCTACAGGCCCAGCCTAATCAAGGCACCCATTGCCGGAATTGTTACGTCATTCACCGGCGTTGAGGGCTCAATGGTTGCCCCTGCAAGCCCGGTTGCAGTAATAGAGAATCTTGACAACCTGGAGATTACAATCTCCGTAATAGAGCGCTACTCAACCCTCATAAAGGAAGGCAACAAGGTCATTGTTACCTTTGATGCCATTCCCGGAGAAACATTCACGGCAACGGTTACATCCCTCAGCCCCACAATTGAAAGCAGAACACGCACAAGGACGGTAAAGGCCCGCCTGGACGTCCCCGAACCCCGCGTTATCTCCGGCATGTACGCCAATCTTAACGTCATAATCAGCACCAGGGACAACGTTCTCGTGGTGCCCTACAGCGCACTTTCCACCAGCAATGACGTAACAAGCTGCTACGTGGTGCGTGACGGAAAGGCAGTCAGGACCACGGTCACAACCGGAATAAGGGAAGCCGACAAGGTTGAGATTCTCACCGGCCTTAAAGCCGGCGATATCCTTGTTGTCAGGGGCCAGGGTCTTCTCTCAGACGGAACACCCGTCAGGATAGTGGAGTAGGAGGGCCTATGTCTGTAGCCGGAAAATCCGTGGCCAAGCCGGTCACGGTAGCAATTATATTCATAGTTCTGGCAATTCTGGGCATCAACGCCTTCACCAATCTGCCGCTTGAACTGATACCGGACATGGAGATTCCCTACCTTGTGGTCTCCACCTCCTATCCCAACGCAAGTCCGGAAGAGGTGGAGGACAAACTCACAAGGGTTCTGGAGAGCGCACTTTCAAGTGTGACGGGGCTTAAGAACATAACGTCCACCTCCAGTGAGGGCTCTTCCTCCATAACGCTGGAATTTGAGGCCGGAACGGACCTTTCGGATGCGGCTAACAATGCAAGGGACCGCATAGACCTTGTGAAGAACTATCTGCCCTCGGAAGCCACCAGCCCCCTTATTATCCAGATGGACATGACCATGCTTCCCGTAATGGTAATAGCCCTGAGCTCTCCGTCCAAGACAACAGATGAGCTCAAGGTGCTTGCGGATGAGACAATCTCCCCGCTTCTTGAGCAGATTGACGGCGTTGCATCAACGTCCGTCATAGGCGGAAGAGAGAGGAAGATCCGCGTGGAGATTCCCAAGGACAGGCTCCAGGCCTACAATCTTACTTTCTCACAGATTGCACAGATGGTTGCCGCGCAGAACAGCAACGCCGCAGTGGGAAGCATTACAGAGTACGGCCTTACCTATGCAATCCAGACCTCGGGTCTGTTTGCTGACATTGAGGCCATAGGCAACACCGTAATAAGCTATGTTGCAACTCAGACGGGTGAGGTAAGGCAGATAAGGCTTGAGGAGATTGCCGAAATAAGGGACACCTATGACAATGCCTCCGCGTACTTCACGTATGGCGGACAGGAGTGCATAGGTATTTCAATCTCAAAGCAGAGCGGCAAGAATACAGTTCAGGCGGCTGAGAGAATCAAGTCCCGCATGCCGTCCATCTACAGGGCCCTGCCCTCTGACTGCAGCATGAACATAGTCTATGACTCATCAGAGCTCATTTCCGAGACGGTGGACCTTGTTGCACATTCTGCGCTTCAGGGTGCAATTCTTGCCATCCTTATTCTCCTGCTCTTTTTGAGGGAGTTCAAATCCACTGGTCTGATTGCAATCTCAATCCCCATGTCCGTGCTTGTTACGCTGCTTGTCATGTACTACGCAGGTCTTTCTCTGAACCTCATGACGCTGGCGGGTCTGGCGCTGGGCATAGGTATGCTTGTGGACAGCTCCATTGTCGTTATTGAAAACATCTACTCATACAGACACAGAGGAGTGAAGCCCAGGGTGGCTTCAGTTCTGGGAACGGATGAGATGGTGGGCGCGCTTCTTTCATCCACCCTTACAACCTGCTGTGTCTTCATACCCATGGTTCTTTACAAGAACAAGCTGGGAATTCTGGGCTCGGTTTTTGACCAGCTTTCAATTACCGTCATAATTGCGCTTCTGACCTCATTTGTTGTGGCCATTACGCTGATTCCGGTCATCTCAAGCAAGTTCAGATTCAAGGGCCCTGTTTCAAAGCAGAAAAAGAGTGCCTTCATGGAGAAGACGGACCTTATCTATGAAAAGTTTGACAATGCCTACGCAAAGAGCATTGCATGGGTTCTTAGGCACAAGATTCTGCTTGTTGCAGTTATTATCGTCATGTTTGTCTGGGCATGCGTTCAGATTCCCGTTGTGGGTTTCTCCTACATGCCGGTAACTGAAAGCAAGTCCATGAACGTTACCGTTCAGATGCCTGTGGGCACCTCAATAGAGGAAACCAGAAGGGTGGCCACGGAGCTGGACAGCCGCTTCAGAAGCCAGGTCAGGGGACTTGATATGGATGCCGTCATGATAGGTGCAGGCATAATGTCCTCCGGCTCGGGCACAAACAGCGCCACAATGATGTACACCTTCCACAAGGCCTCGGACCGTCAGGCAGACTGGGACAATCCGGAATCTGCGGCATTGATATTCGAGGCATTGAAGGATGACTACCCGGAGGCGTCCATAACCGTTTCCGGAGATTCATCAATTCTCTCCATGGGCAGCAGTTCCACTGACGTGGATATTAAGATTTCCTCAACTGACATGGAGGCGGTCAAGCAGACAACCCTGGAGATTGAGGCTCTGCTGAAGAACAGGGCTTCCGGCATGCTCAAGGATATTACCACCAACATCTCCGAGGGTTCTCCCATGATCTCAATTGATTTTGACAGGGAGAAGATGAACTCTCTGGGAGTGACCGTTGCCGCTGCAAACGCTGAGATCCGTGCGAACATCGGCGGCATGACTGCCGCCAGGTACAGGGAGAGCGGCCATGACATTGACGTTGTGCTGACCCTGCCTCAGTCCGACAAGCAGACCCGTCTTGATTTTGAGGATATTATGGTTGCAACCAACTTCGGAACCCGTGTTCCGCTGGCAAGTTTTGCCTCTATCAGGGAGGACCGTACCGCAACCTCAATCCGCAGGGAGAACCAGTCACGCGTTCTGCATGTTACAGCCTCGGCGGTCAATGCCGCGTCCACCACTGAGATTCAGAAGCTGGTGCAGACCATGGTTGAGGAGAACATTCCCGCACGTGAGGGTGTTGTTATTTCCTACAGCGGAAACTATGAGAGCATGATGGAAACCCTGCAGGTCTTCATTGAGATTATCTCGGTGGCGGTTCTGCTGGTCTTTGCCATAATGGCGGCCCAGTTTGAGAGCTTCCGCAAGCCGTTTATTGTCATCTTCACCCTGCCGCTTGCCCTGATAGGCATTGTTGCCATCTACAAGATTGTGGGAGGTCTTTCCTTTACCGTTGTAACGGCGGTAGGTGCCCTGATTCTTGTAGGTATTGTAGTAAACAACGGCATTGTTCTTGTTGACTACACGGGCCTCATGCAGGACAGGGGAATGAGCCTCTTTGACGCCTGTGTTGCCGCCGCCCGTTCAAGACTGCGCCCCGTTCTGATGACAACCCTCACCACCGTTCTTGCCCTTGTGCCCATGGCCTTCTTTGTGGAGGAGGGCGGTGAGACAATCCAACCCATAGGCCTTACCATTTTCGGAGGTCTTACGTTCAGCGCCCTTATGACGCTCTACCTCATGCCGGTTCTGTACTACGTTTTCTACCGCGGTAAGGAACGCAGGGCCCGGAAGAAAGCCGGGGAGGGTAAAAAATGAAAAGACTTGAATTTGTAATGGATGAGTCCATAGTTGAGGACTTCTTCTCCCATTGTCAGGAAGAGGGTGTGGGTGCTTCATACACCCGTATGGACAATGTTACGGGAAAGGGCCGCCAGAATCCCCGCCTGGGAGACTCCGTGTGGCCCCAGCTCAACACCTGGATCATGATAGTATGTGAAGAAACAGATGTGCCTGTTTTCAGGAGAATAGTCAGCCGGATAAGGGAGGACTTCCCGTCCGAGGGTCTGTTCTTCTGCTGCTCTGACTGTGAGGTTTTCTGATAACGTAAATGGAATTTCAGATTGTCCTGAACAGCACACTGACAATGCTGGCCTTCATGGCCATGGGTTATGCTCTGGTGAAGCTCAGGCTTGCTTCTCCGGAGCACGGCCGTTCTCTGTCTTCCGTTCTGGTTTATCTTGCCATGCCCGGACTGCTGGTGGCTTCTTTCCAGGAGATGGAATACAGTCCGGAGAATGCAAAAAAACTCTTTCTGTTTTTTGCCGTAAGCCTGGGTGTGCACCTTCTCATGTTCCTGATTACATGGCTCATGTTCGGAAGGAAGTTCAATGACGGCAAGTACAGGATACTGTCCATTGCGTCCTGCATGGGCAACGTGGGATTCTTCGGCCAGCCTGTAATCAGGGCTCTGTTTCCGGATTCTCCGCTTGCTCTGTGCTACTGCGTAATGATTGCAGCCAGCATGAACATTCTTATTTTCACAATAGGGGAGTTCATGATTTCCCGTCAGAGGAAGTACATTACCCTGAAAAGGGTTGTTTGCAACCCCACCATCTTTGTGCTTCTCTTTGTTATTCCCATGTACTTTCTGAGAATCAGGCTTCCCCTTGTTCTGTACAACGTGGCAGCCTCCCTGAGGAGCCTGTCTGCACCGCTTTGCATGCTTGTTCTCGGGTTGCGTCTTGCCTCAATGAAGCCCTCGGATGTTTTCTGCCAGCCTTTCGGCTATCTTGCAGGCCTTCTAAAGCTTATTGTTTTTCCTCTTATTGCCTATGCAGTCACACTGGCCCTTCCTGTGGACCGCCTGTTCAGGATGACCATGCTCATAACTGCGGGAACTCCCTGCGCTTCCGTTATCCTTTCTCTTGCGGAAGTGCACAACTGTGAGCAGGACAAGGCCGCTTATTCAGTCCTTATGACCACAATCCTCTGTGTTGTTTCTCTGCCCCTGCTGACCCTTGTCTTTTCCTGATTTTTTCAGAAACCTGATTACCTTTTCCCAGTCTTCAACCGTACAGTCATGTCCGCCGTCTTTTACATGGTATGCCAGAAGCTCGCCTTCCACGGTGCGGCTGTCTGACGGGTAGACCTTGCTTTCAAGACCCCTGTATCCCATTTCCTCATGAAAAGCACTCAGAAGGACACAGGCCTCAAACTCCTTTTCAGGGCATGACCAGCTGTCCTCACGTGCACTGCTTATGTACAGCGGGCGGGGAAAGATGAGGGAGAGCATCATGTGCTGGTCAAAGGGCAGTTCTTCTTCATGGCCTGCATACTGTTTGAATTTGTTGCAGGACCACTGCGGGTAACGCCTTGTTATGTCGCTTATTGTCTCTCCGGTTTTGCCCCTGTGAATTGCAGAGCCGCAGCAGCCTGCCTGACAGGCATAGACGGAGGTGAAGATTTTATACTTTGCCGCAGCCCAGAGGGCCGTTCTTGCCCCGCGGGAAAAACCGCTTACGCAGATGCTGTCGGATGTGAAACCCAGTTCCCTGAGTCTTTGTGCAACCAGAGCACCTGCAAAGGCCCATGCGTCTATGGTGCACCATCCGTTTGCGCCCTGCGGGGGAAAGAGTGTCATTATGTCATCCGGGCCCTTTTCAGCGGAGTCTGATGAAAACTCATCCGCATTGCACTGAACGGCTGCAAAGCCGTGTTTCACAAGAAGAAGGGCAGGGAAAACGCCACCGTTGCAGAAACTGTATTTTGGATTTGAGAGAATCCCAGCGTTGCGGGAGAAGGGGTTTATGTTCAGTATAACGGGAGCGCTTTTTCCGGCTTCTGAGGCAGAGTCATACATGACTGAAAAGCTCATTGAGGCGCAGGAAGAACCCTTGAAAACCCTGAGAAGGTATGTCTCACGTACTGCGCCCGGGCAGAATTCCGTACCTGTCAGGGTGCACTGCGTCCTGTCAAAGACTATGTCAGGCGTTCTGCCGAACATGTTGTCCTCTATAAGAGACAGAATTTCACTGCGGCGTGAGTCCCATCGGGTGAGGTCTTTTTTGTTTCTTATGATGGACGGAAGGTCTGTGCTTCTCACTCTATTGTGAAAACTTCATTGAGACCGGTTACAGTCAGGACTTCCTTAATGCCGTCCGGCACGTTCCTGATGACCATGGTGCCTTTCTGGGCTGTCATGGCCTTGTAGGCCTTGAGAAGAACCCTCAGACCTGCTGATGAAACATATTCCAGCTTGGTAAAGTCAAAGACAAGAGAGCTCATTCCGTCAAGGGATGAACTGATTTCGTTGTCAAGGTCAGGTGACGTGTTTGTATCAAGTCTTCCCTCAATTGTGTAGGTTATTTCCTTGCCGTTTATTTTCTTGTCAGTCTTCATCTGCTATCTCCGATTACTGATATATTATATCTTTTATCCTGATTTCACAACATACAGATGTGCCACTTTACAAAAAAACGGCTGTTCACTAATATCGACGGGAAATGACAGAATTTGTATTGATTGCTTTTGCCCTGATTGCAGGGCTGCTTATGACCCGTCTGTTCAGAAAAATGGGTCTGAATTTTCCGGATGTGACGGTTTTCCTGATTACCGGCCTTCTTATAGGCCCGTACGGACTGGGAAGACTGGGCATTGACGGCCTGGGTTTTGCAACAATGGAAAGTGTTGCACGTGTTGATTTTATCTCAAAGGCCGCTCTCGGGTTCATCGCGTTTTCCATAGGAAACGAGTTCAAGCTTTCCCAGCTTCAGGGAACCGGGCGCCAGGCCACGATAATAGGTATTCTGCAGGCACTGGCGGCTATGGTTATTACCGATGCCGTTCTGGTGGGCGTGCATTTCCTGGCACCTGACAAGCTGAGCCTGCCCGCCGCCATAACAATGGGCGCAATTGCAACCGCAACGGCTCCGGCGGCCACCCTCATGGTTGTCAGGCAGTACAAGGCGCACGGAAGGCTCACAAGCCTCCTGCTGCCCATAGTTGCACTGGATGACGCCGTGGGTCTTGTCCTGTTTGCAGTCTCATTCGGAATTGCGCAGGCTCTTGTAAGCAGCTCCGTCAGTCTTGTGGCCGTTCTGGTCAATCCCATGGTGGAGATTGCCGCCTCGCTGATTCTGGGTTCCGTGATGGGCGCTGTGCTGACAAAGCTTGAGGAGCTGTTCTTCTCAAATACGAACAGACTTTCGCTTTCAATTGCCTTTGTCCTGCTGACCATTGCGCTGGCCACAATAGAGTTTGAGGTGGGAGAGGTGACCGTGCGTTTCTCATCCCTGCTTGTCTGCATGATGCTGGGTACGGCGCTTTGCAACCTCTGCCCGAGGTCGGGCGATATTATGAAGCGCTCGGAGACGTGGACCGCACCGCTTAATGCACTGTTCTTCATCATATCAGGTGCGGAGCTTGAACTGGGCGTTTTCTCAGACCTTTTTGTTGTTGCAATAGGTGTGCTGTATATAGCTGCCCGTTCAATAGGCAAGTATTTCGGAGCAAGGGAAAGTGCAAAGATTAGCGGCTGTGACAAAAGCACCGTCAGATACCTGGGCTTCACGCTTCTTCCGCAGGCCGGTGTTGCGCTTGGAATGTGCAATCAGGCGGTCTCTTTGGGAAGCGCGGACGGCAGGTTGATCAAGAACATAATACTTTTTGCAGTACTGGTTTACGAGCTTGCCGGACCGTCCATAACAAGGTGGGCGCTCACATGCTCCGGAGACATCCAGGAGACACCGGAAGTCAAGAAGAGTCACGAGAGATTCAGCACTCCGAAAAATCATGGTGCATATTGAATT
>CAMZGJ010000042.1 GCA_947306375.1 uncultured Spirochaetales bacterium | reverse complement strand
AAAGCGAGGTATCCCATGGAAGATCTTATGAGAAAACTTAAAGAGGCAAGAGACTACATCAATGCAAAGACCGGCAACCTGAAAAAATATGCAGGTCTTGTGCTTGGCTCCGGACTTGGAGACCTTGCCGATGAAATAGAAAACAAGATTATTATCCCCTATAAAGACATACCCAATTTCCCGGTTTCAACCGTACAGGGCCACGCAGGAAGGCTGGTCATAGGAAAGCTTGAGGGTAGAGTGGTGCTCTGCATGCAGGGCCGCTTCCACTTCTATGAAGGCTGGGGAATGGACCAGGTTGTATTCCCCATCCAGGTAATGCACATGCTGGGAATTGAGCGCCTTATTCTCACAAACGCGGCAGGCTGTGTGAACAAGAACTGGGAGCCGGGCAACCTCATGCTCATTACGGACCACCTCAAACTCACAACACATGAGAACCCCATGAGGGGCAAGAACGAGGATGAGCTCGGACTCAGGTTCTTTGACATGAGCCGTGCCTATGACCCGGAACTTGCAGATGTTGTAAGAAAGGTTGCAAAGGGCCTGGATATACCTCTTAAGGAAGGCGTGTACATGTTCTTTGCAGGTCCCAGCTTTGAGACTCCGGCGGAAATCCGCGCAGCAAGACTTCTTGGAGCCGATGCCGCAGGCATGAGCACCGTGCCTGAGGTTATCGCCGCAGCGCACTGCGGCATGAGAACGGTGGGAATAAGCTGCATGACCAACATGGCCGCAGGTATTCTTGACCAGCCGCTGAACCACACGGAGGTGCTTGAGACCGGAATTAAGGTCCACAACCAGTTTGCAGCCCTGATCAAGGGCATTGTCAGAGAATTCTGACGGGAGGATGTGATGAAACGCTGTGCAATTATAATCCACAGTATCAACGGAAATATTTATCTCATGGCCCAGGCTTTCAAGGAGGCACTGGAAAAACGCAATATAGATGTAAGGCTGTACAAGGTTCTTGATGAGGACCTGCACCTTTCCACAAACTCGGATGAGAATGCCCTGGAGTACTATGAGGATATTATTGACCTGCCGCTGGCCACTTCCGAAAAGCTTGTTAAGGCGGACATGGTAATTCTGGGCTGTCCCACAAGGTTCGGCAATGTATCTGCGGAGATGAAGGCCTTTCTGGATTCCACCCTTGAAATGGCTGACAAGAAGGTCCTTGAGGACAAACTGTTTGCCTGCTTCACGTCCTGCCGCTACAGTGTTGCAGAGGGAGCAAGAGCTCTGGATTCCATGGTTTTCTGGGCTCAGAACCACAGCATGCTCCATATTCCGTTCGGTTTCAACGTGGACATAGAGGGCTGTGACCAGCCCTCACACGGCCTTGTGCACATGTCAGGCCGTGACGGTACGGTGCGCCCGTCCTCTCTCTTCGGTGAGGAAGTGGAGAGGTACTGCAGCAACCTTGCCGCATATATTCAGGAATAAAAGAGCCCTATGAAACTCAGCCAGCCCAGAAGCGCAAGGACCATAAACACCTGCAGGGTTCTGTGTGCACTCAGAAATACAAAAAACCTGTCCAAGGCGGAACTGTCCAGACTGCTGAATCTGAACAAAGTCTCATGCGGAGAGATTGTGGATGACCTTGTGGAAAAAGGACTTGTGTCGGAAACCGGCAAGATGGAGGTTTCCAACGGACGCAGACCCACAACTCTTTCTATTGTCTATGACAGTAAATATGTTCTGGGTGTGGATGTGGGCCGCTACAGCACAAGCGTTGCCCTGTGTGACCTAAACGGCACCGTTGTAAAAGTTGAACGCATTCCCACCCCGCATGACTGCTCCGTTGAGGAGTTCTGCGTGGGCATTCTCAAAAGCTGTGTCAGAACGGTTAAACTGGTTAAACCGGGCAGCCTTCTGGGTGCCGGCATAACGGTGGACGGTACTATCTCCCCGGACTCTTCAACCGTAATCTCAAGTGATGTTCTTCCCTGGACGGACATTCCCGTCTCTCAGGCTTTTGAGAAAACTCTGGGGTGCAGCGTTACGGTTGGAAACAGAACTGCCGCCCTGGTGAATGCGGAAAAACAGGAAGATGCCCTTGTAAGCGGGGAAGAAAACCTCATGTACCTGAACTGGAGCGAGAGCATCTGTCTTGCCAACGTGTCCTACGGACATGTCTGGTCCGTGAGCAACGAGTTCGGCCGCATGCAGATAGGAGAGAACACAAACCTGGAGGATGTGTGTGGAGCAACCGCCCTGGGTGCGGGTGAGAACGTTAAGATGAAGGAAGTCTGGCCCAATGTTCAGGACAGTGTCTTTGTCTCCATGGCAAAGGCCCTCAGGGTTGCATACAGGATTACCGGAACCACGGCAGTGATTATTGGCGGGGAGGGTGCCACCCTTACGGAGCCCTGTCTTGATGCCATACGTGAGCGCTGTCCGGCACTGAGAATAAACCGTTCCTGCATGGGAGACCGCGCCTTTATCAAGGCCAGCGCGGAGCTTGCCCTGGACAGATTCTTCTACAATTCCTCAATGCTTGAAGACATGAAAGACTGGATGTAAGAATATCGCGCAGGCAATGCGCGTGCATACTTGCCGATTGCCTGTGCTTTTTTTATCTTTAGTCATCAGATAATAATTCGGAGGCAAACATGGAAAAAAGACAGTTTAAGACAGAGGTTTCTGATCTTCTGCATCTTATAATCCATTCACTTTATTCACATAAGGAAATCTTTCTCAGGGAGCTGATCTCAAACGCTTCGGATGCCCTGGACAAGGCAAAAATCAAATCCCTGACGGAGGGAAACAGCCCGGCCGGGGAGCTTGCAATCAACCTCAGTTTCACAGAGGGAGACAAGAGAAGTCTCACAATTTCAGACAACGGCATAGGCATGAGTCATGATGAGCTTGAGGAGAATCTGGGAACCATTGCACACAGCGGCACAAAGCAGTTTCTTGCAAACCTTACGGCAGAGCAGAAGCAGGACAGCAACCTGATAGGTCAGTTCGGGGTGGGCTTTTACAGCGCATTCATGGTGGCTGACAAGGTTGAGGTGGTAAGCCGCGCCTACGGTTCGGAGCAGGCCTTCAAGTGGGCCAGTGACGGCCATGAGAAATACACAATTGAGGAAGCTCAGCGTGACGGTTGCGGAACAACCATAACCCTGTTCCTCAATGATGAAGGCAAGGAATATGCAAACAGGTGGCAGATTGAGCAACTTGTAAAGCAGTACTCGGACCACATTGCATACCCCATCTTCCTCACATATTCCCAGAACACCTATGATGACAAATACAACGTCACGGGCACGGAGACCAAGACCGAGCAGATCAACACCGCCGCAGCTCTGTGGACACGCAGCAAGTCCGAGCTTACAGAAAAAGACTACAATGAGTTCTACAAGAACAACTACTATGACTCTGATGACCCGCTTTTCTACCTTCACACAAAGGCAGAAGGCGCAACTGAATATACAACGCTGTTCTATATTCCTGCAAAGGCCCCGTTTGACATGTATCATGCGGACTACAAACCCGGTGTGAAACTCTACGTAAAGAGGGTCTACATCACGGATGACGACAAGGAGCTTCTTCCTGCATACCTGCGCTTTGTACGCGGAATCATAGACTCAGAAGATCTTCCCCTTAACGTCTCACGTGAGATTCTCCAGCAGAACCGTGTAATGACTGCAATCCGGAACGCCTCAGTGAAGAAGATTCTGGGAGAGTTTGAGAAGATGGCAACCCAGAACCCGGAGCTGTACACAAAGTTCATTGAGCAGTACAACAGGCCCCTCAAGGAAGGCCTTTATCAGGATTATGCAAACCGCGAGGAGCTTCTGAAGCTTGTGCGCTTCAAGAGCACCGCCGTAGAGGGCTGGACAAGCCTTGAATCCTACAAGGAGAGAATGGCCACGGACCAGAAGTCAATCTACTACCTTGCCGGCGGTGACGAGCAGGCTCTGAAGAAGTCTCCTCTTCTTGCAAAGTACAGGGAGAAGGGCCTTGAGGTCCTGATAATGAGCGACGACATTGATGACCTTGTAATCTCCTCCATAGGCAAGTACGCGGACTTTGACTTCAAGGCAGTGAACAAGAGCGGTGCCATGGATGACTTCATGTCCAAGGATGAGAAGAAAAAGGAAGCCAGGGAAAACAAGAGCCTCACTGACAAGATAAAGAAGGTTCTGGGAGACAAGGTCAAGGACGTTGTGGCCTCTTCCCGCCTTACGGATGTGTCCGCGGTCCTTGTAACGGATGACTCGGATCCCACGGTGCGCATGCAGCAGCTCTTCAAGGCCATGGGACAGGACCGGTTCGGCAAGGTTGCGCCCATCCTTGAGGTAAACCTCAACGATTCCTTTGTAAAGCGCATTGCAGACAGCAAGGATGACGCCTTTGTTGCAGATGCCTCATCCGTCCTTCTGGACCAGGCATACATTGCAGAGGGTGTCCTCCCGGAAGACCCGGCAGATTTTGCCGCAAAACTGCACTCCCTGCTGGTCTGACACTATTTATATACTGAATAGAGGCTGTAACAGATGCGTTGCAGCCTGTTTTTTTACCACCTCCCTCTCTACGTAACCCTTCCTCTCCACACGTGACCCTTCTTTTCTGCACGCAACCCTTCTTCTCCCTTCCTGTTCGGACATAATCAGAACAAAGGGTCTGAATAAGGAAGACTTGCGTAGAGTGAAGAGCAGAGAAGTTCAATAAAACGTAATCAAGTAGACTCAGGTAGAGTTACGTAGACTTGGAAGCAGTAAAACCAGGCAGAGGAGATTGCTGAAACAACATTAAAACAGGAAGGGCAATTATTACTTTTTGTCCAGGCCTATGAGGTAGATCTCAAAGCTGTCTGTGCGGCAGGCTTTGGGTTTGAGGGTTTTGGCCTTTGAGAACATGGTGCGCATCTTCTGAAGAATCTGTTGCTGGCCGCCGCCCTGGAAGATTTTGATTACAAGATTGCCGTGGGTTTTGAGCTGCTCCTCCGCAAGAAAGACAACCTGTTCAGCAAGATATTCACTTCTTGTGGTGTCAACCGTGCGGTTGCCGGTGGTCATGGGGGCTGCATCGCTGATTATGGCGTCAAAGGGGCCGTGAGATGTAAGCTGAGCACGAATCTCCCTGCTGAAGGCATCGCCGACATAGGCGGTAACCGTGGGCGGGACGGGGTTGAGGTTGAGGGGGTTCAGGTCCACGGCTATGATGGTGCCGTTGCCCCTGATCAGCTCCCGGTGGGTGTAGAGTGTCCAGCTGCCCGGGGCGGCGCCTACGTCAAGGACTGTGTCTCCGGGTTTGATTACGTGGTTCTGCTGCTGTATTTCCTCAAGTTTGTACACGCTGCGGGCGGGGTAGCCCTCCCTGCGGGCTCTGAGAGTGTAGGAGTCAGCTTTGTCACGTCTGCTTGTTGCCATGGGCAAATGATAGCATGAACGGCATGCCGTGTAACAGTGCTGCGCAACAGAGTAAAGGAAGAAGTTGCCCGCTTGGGAATTGCTCCTTATAATGTGATAAAAGCCGCTTTAAGGTAGGGCGGCGGGAAAAGGGAGTGTTTGATGGAGAAAAAACTTTCAAGAAAGCAGACTATCATTGTTGCCAGTACCCTGTTCGGAATGTTCTTCGGAGCGGGCAATCTTATCTTCCCGGTGCATCTGGGACAGTTGGCGGGAAGCAATACTCTTGCCGCTACAATAGGTTTCATAGTAACTGCGGTTACTATTCCCATTCTGGGTGTTGCAGCCATAGGATCCACTCATTCTGACGGTCTTCAGGACCTTTCTTCCAGAGTCAGCAGGGGCTACGGATATTTCTTCACCTGCCTTCTTTATCTGACCATAGGACCGTTCTTTGCCATTCCCAGGTGTGCAACAACATCCTTCACCGTAGGTGTCAGCGCTCTTGTTCCGGGAGCAAACCAGAAGATTGTCCTTCTGTTCTTCTCCGTTATGTTCTTTGCAGCAGTTCTGGCTTTCTCTCTCAAGCCGCAGGGAATCACAATCTGGATCGGAAGGATAATCAACCCCGTGTTCCTTGTATTCCTGGGCATTCTGGTTGTAGCAGCCATGATCCATCCGGGTGCTGCTGTTTCAGCAGTTGAGCCGGTTGAGGCATATAAAAACGGTGCTTTCTTCAACGGTTTTATTGAAGGTTACGGAACCATGGACGCAATTGCCGGCCTTGCATTCGGAATTGTGGTTGTTGATATTATCCGCTCAATGGGAGTGGAGAAGGACGGAGACATTGCAGCCGGCGTTCTGAAGTCCGGTATCTACACCGGTCTTCTCATGGCCCTTATCTA
This sequence comes from uncultured Spirochaetales bacterium, assembly GCA_947306375.1. Classification (GTDB taxonomy): domain Bacteria; phylum Spirochaetota; class Spirochaetia; order Sphaerochaetales; family Sphaerochaetaceae; genus RUG14846. Next base: position 2,697 of record CAMZGJ010000042.1, on the reverse strand, counting down.
CGTTCTGACAATTGTCATGGGCACACAGTCACGCGGTCTGTTTCCGGTTTCCGAGAACGGAGGTGTTGCTCTTGCACAGATTTCCGGTCACTATCTGGGTTCCATAGGAAGTGTGGTTCTGGCTCTGACAATTACCTTTGCATGTCTTAAGACGGCCATAGGCCTTGTTACAAGCTGCAGTGAGACATTTGTAAAGATGTTCCCCAAAAAGCTTTCCTACAATTCATGGGTCTGCTGCATTACTGCATTCTCCCTGCTTGTTTCCAACATTGGTCTGAGCAAGATTATAGAGTATTCAATTCCGGCTCTTATGTTCATCTATCCGTTGGCAATCACTCTCATTATTCTTGCACTTACCGGAAAGCTCTTTGACCATGATACCTGTGTCTACAGGTGGGTTACCGGTTTTGCCATGTTTGCCGCAGTCTTTGATCTGTTCAAGACTCTGCCGGCAGGTATTCAGAGTGCGCTTATGCTGGACAGGCTTACCGCCCTTGCCGCAAAGGTTCTGCCCTTCTTCAACATTGGTCTGGGCTGGCTTGTTCCCTCTGTCATAGGACTTGTAATCGGTCTTGTCATTCACAAAAGACACGGTTATATTTCCAGTAAATGAAAAACAACATACTGAATAAAAAATTTAATTATACATACTGCAACGCGGCCGCTTATCTGATTGCGGCCAATGTTGCAGTTTTTCTTTTCACTTATTTTCTGAATCCGGTAATAAAGGGTATGCCCCTTATTTACTGGCTGAGCCTGATTCCGCCGCTGGTGAATGAGGGCTATGTGTGGCAGTTCGTGACCTACATGTTTGTCCACGCAAGCTACTCCCATCTGTTCTTCAACATGTTTGCAATACTCATGTTCGGGGTGACTCTTGAAAGGGCCATAGGAAGCCGTGAGTTCCTGCTGTTCTACTTTCTGACCGGTACTCTGAGCGGAATTACAAGTTATCTGGTCAGCATGTTCTCCGGACAGACAAACGTGGTTATGCTGGGAGCCTCCGGTGCAATTTATGCTCTGTTGTTCCTCACTTCCGTCATGTTTCCCACTGCGCGCATCCTGCTGTTCTTCATAATTCCGCTGAAGATGCCCTTTGCCGTCATTCTCTACATAATCATAGAGGTTGTGAGCCAGGTTATGGACCTTGGCGGAGGCATTGCACACCTTATCCATCTTTCAGGCATTGCCTATGCATGGATTTACTGCATACTCAGATTCAGAATAAGCCCGTTCAAGGTGTGGAAGGACGCCCTCTGAGCATGAATTTTGTGTGCATATATGTTTAGTTTCATCCTGAAAGCACAGTTTTATGCTTATCAGGATGAAATTTCATCCTAAAGCCCGGTTTTTTCCGTGTTCGGGATGAAAACCGCCGGCCGGGGCTCAACTTTACAGCAGATAAAGAAAGGGGTTAGAATTAGACTATGATACCGCATGACATTATTAAGAAACTTCCCAAAGTGGAGCTGCATCATCATCTTGACGGAGGCGTAAGACCGCAGACCGTCATAGAACTTGCAAAGAAATACAATGTGGAGATTCCCGAACAGGATCCGCAGGCACTTCAGGAGTGGTTTGAGAGGGGCTGCGTCCTCAAGAGTCTTCCCCTTTACCTTCAGACCTTCAGCGTCACAACCGCCGTCATGCAGACGGAAGAGGCCCTTGAGAGAATTGCCTGTGAGACAGTCCATGACTGGAAGGCTGAGAATATAGTCTACGGAGAGGTGAGGTTTGCACCCATACTTCACACGGAGAAGGGGCTTTCCATGGATCAGGCGGTACAGGCCGTGCTTGCCGGTCTTAACAGGGGAAAGCAGGAAACCGGAGTCTGTTTCGGTCTTATCCTGTGCGCAATGAGAAACCAGAGCCCTGAGATAAGCCTTGAGGTTGCAAAGCTTTCAGTGGCATTCAGGGACAGGGGAGTGGTGGCATTTGACCTTGCCGGAGAAGAGGCAGGCTATCCGCCGGAGAAGCACATAGAGGCTTTCAGATACATAAGAAGAAAGAACTTCAACATAACAATCCACGCCGGAGAGGCATTCGGACTTGAGTCCATATGGCAGGCCATCCAGGTTTGCGGTGCCCACAGAATAGGGCACGGCACACGCATTGTGGATGACATGAGTACGGAGGGTCTGCGCATTGAGAAGATGGGAGATCTTGCACACTTTGTGCTGGACAAGAGAATTCCGCTTGAGATGTGTCTTTCCAGCAACGTGGGAACCGGAGCTGCGGAAAGTTTTGCCACCCATCCGTTCTTCCTCCTGTTCAGGAACCACTTCCGTGTGGTTCTGTGCACGGACAATCCGCTTATGAGCAACACCACGCTCACAAAGGAGATGCAGATTGCCGCGGACAACTTCGGACTTTCCCTGAAAGACCTTGAGAAGATTTCCGTCAATGCAATGAAGAGCGCCTTCATCCATCATGAGGAAAAGCTGCGTCTGATCTATGAAGTGATTAAGAAGCAGAGTGCGGACATAAGAGCTCAGTTCGGTTATTCCGACTGGAACTGATTTACTGTATTTCCCGTATTTGATAGAATCTCAACAGCCACAGTGGCAAGGTCCGGCAAGGCCGGGCATTGAAGGAGTTTGCGTATGCGCATGAGTCAGTTGTTTTCAAAAACCCTGAGGGAAGCTCCCAACGGAGCGGACACAAAGGGATACGAATATTTGCTCCGTGCCGGTTATA
>CAMZGJ010000041.1 GCA_947306375.1 uncultured Spirochaetales bacterium | reverse complement strand
TGACTGAAATCTTAAGTTCCCAGGCAATTTCCTTGTTGGTCATGCCCTTGCAGATATATCTGACAACCTCACTCTCCCTCTCGGTTATCCTGTACTTTGACAGGTCCTCCAAGTCCTCTCCTCCGCGGTCAAGTATCTCCCTTTCCACGTGGGATCTGATGAAGAAGAACACCAGAAGCATTACGGAAAAGGCAATTACGTAACTCGGATATCCCAGATCCGCATAAGCCGGGAAGATGTATAACACGGAGGCGGACGGAATAAGGGCAACAACCACAATGTTCACCGCCCTGAGAAAATTCCTTGTCCTTATGTCCTCAATCTTTCCCAGATTGGACCACAGGACAACAACGCAGTAGACCAGTACGGACACAAAGATTGCGGTCTGAACCACATTCCTTACCTGCTCAGAAAAGCCAATCTCCGCAACAAGGCCGAAGCAGAAGTAGACTATTCCGGCGCTGAAGAAAACAATTCTGTGCCGGCACTTCCACGGCTTCTCAAGAATAAAACTCAGAAGGTAGGGCATGACCACCGTCACAAAGCCTATGGCCATGTGCTGAAGGATGCGGAAAACCACGTACAGAACCCGTGCGGTCTCAGGCGGAAGGAACAGACGTGTGACCTGGAGCATGTAGCCCAGAATCATTGTGAAGAGAAGACTGGACTGGAACACTATGCACCATGTGTTCCAGTTGGCCGGTCTTCTGATGTGAGATGCTGTTGCAAGCGCCAGGGCCATTGATGAGACGGCTATGGCGGCTGTGTAGAGCGTCAGTATTACTGCAGACATTCCATCAAATCAGCAGGTCTCCGGTTACCACCTGACCTGTCTTTTCTCCCGTAATCTGTTTTATTGCCTCGTCCTGGACAACCAGAAGGTTGTTCATTCTTATTACAAGTTCGTAGGCATCCTCGCTTCCGGTTACCTTGTAAACCTCATTTGCAAGTTCCACGGCCTGCTCGTTCTTACCCATTCCCAGGTAGACAATGGCTGCGTTGTAGCCTGCCGGCAGATAGTGGGAACTGTTCCACTCGGCAAGGAAGATATCCAGTGCGCTGTTGTACATCTCGTCATCCACCATCTTGTAGGCATCGTCAAGAGTCTTGATCTTGCTCTTGTTATCCATCAGCGTGAAGCTGGTTGAGATTCTGTGGGGAGTAAGGGCATCCCTTATCTGGGCCCCGAAGCCGTCCAGCAGGGACTTGAACATCTGCTCCGGCTTGGAGAGGCTGTACCATGAAGACTTGTACTTGCCCGTTGAAGTGTCATAGCTTCCCACCTTGACGTAGTTCTTGAAGGAGTAGCGGTTGTTCACGCTTCCGGTGCTGTCTGAGAACTGGGCCTGCCAGAGCACGTTGAGGGAATCTACATCCTGGACCATGACTGAGATTGAAACGGCAGCCTCCTGAACCAGATAGTATGTGTACACAACCTTGCCGTCCTTTGATCTGTAGGGCTCCATTGTCACGTACTCGTTATAGTCCATGCTGTCCACGGATGAGGTGACAAGCAGCTCAATGCCGTTGCGCTGGAGCATTTCACGGACAGATGTGCCGGTGGTCCTTGCCGTTGAGATAAGGCCGTCCGTCCTGTCTCCGCCTACAATATTGTAGACGCCCTGGTTCAGGGCCTTCTCAATCATCTGCGTGCTGAGTCTGGCAACACTCTGGTCAAGCCATGCGTCGGAGGAGGAGAAGAGTGTCTGGACGTCATACGGGACGTAGTAATCATAGGGGTCTACCCTCACGGCCACCGTGGTGCCCAGTCTTCTGTAGCCCGTGTACTGTTTTGTTGAGGCCACGGCAACTGTTTTATAGCCCTGGATTCCGGAAGATGCGGGAGCCCAGGAGTTGACTTTGACGGTTGTTGAGCATGAAACCGCAACAATCATCAGCACTACAAGTAATATACCAGTTATAAATCTTTTGGTCTTCATACCCCTTTACATTAAAATGAGTGCAGAATAATGTCAATTGACAGTGCGTAAATCGCTCATTATCCTTTGACTCAAAGGGGATTCACAATGTCCAGACGTGATGACGATTATGTAAGCATCTTTGATGACGATGAAGAACTTGAGGATGAAGACTTTGATGAGCTTGAAGACGAAGAGCTTCTCGAGGAATACGGAGTCCCGGACGTAAGCGATTACGAGGATGACCCGTTCGAAGATGAAGATGAGGAAGACAATCCGGACATGATGAAGGACGGCTTCTACTTCGACGACGAGTTCTCGGACGACAACAACTGAGAAAACCACCATGATTCTGACCGCCGACCTGGGTACCACATATCTCAAGGCCGCACTTGCCGGAGACACGGGAAAGATATGTTCCCAAGCGGTGAGAATCCGTCTTGACCGGCCCTCCTCCCCGCTATGCTGGATAAAGGCGCTGGAAAAGAGCTGTCTGGAACTGCAGGAACACCACCCTCAGGCAGACGTGTCATGCGTCATGATTACGGGAAACGGCCCCACTGTGGTTCCGGTCTCAACCGGAATTCCCACCCTCAGCGTAATGTGGGACGGAGCAACAAACCCCTCCTTCCTGCCAAAAATCAAATATCTCCGGGCTAATTATCCCAATGTTTTCAACAGCGCCTCCTTCTTTCTGGGCTCCGCTGAATATCTTTGTTACTACCTTACAGGAAGGGCCTGCGCCTCTGAGCCTCCCAAGGGCTTTGAACAGTACTACTGGAACACTGAAAAACTTGAATCAGAGGGTCTGCAAACGCACAAGTTCCCTCCGTTCATGAAGGCGGCAACGCTTTTGGGAACAAGCAGGAACTTTGCCCTAATAAAGGAAGGCACTCCTGTTCTTGTGCCCTGTCCGGACTACATTCCGGCTATGGTGGGATGCGGGGCAATGCACAACGGCATTATGTGTCTGAGAACGGGCACCGGAGACGGACTTAACCTCTGCAGCAGTTCAAAGGTCTTTCCCCCGGGTCTTATGGTTTCCTCCCACCCCAACGGAAAGGACAGCAACCTGAGCGTGATTATTCCCGACACGGGAGCTTCAATAGAAAGGGCCCGCAGGGAAGCGGGCCTTGAAAAAGAAGACTTTGAAAAGAGCCTTCACAGCAGTACGGTCAGAAAGGCATGTGAAAACATATGCATGCGCACGGCGGAGGCTCTTAAGTTTTATAAAGATTTATACATAAAAGAGATAAGAATTGCACACGGCCTTTTAGACAGCCCGTATCTCAACTCAATGAGATCTGAGTACACGGGCCTTCCGGTCTTCAGCGCAAACTGTCAGGAAACAGGCCTTCAGGGCCTTGCAATAATGGCAGCCTCCTATCTGAGCGGAGAAGATATTACATCCCTGACAGACAAGATAGTATAAACAACCCTGTTTTTGCGCTGACTTATGCTAAAAATAGTATAAGAAACCATAAAAATGAGCAATTTATGCTACACGGACAATTCTTCAGGCACGCTCGGCAAGCAGCTTGAGAATCTGAACCGCGTTGGAGGCAGCGCCCTTTCTCACCTGGTCACCGCAGCACCACAGCGTAAGGCCTCTGTCAGAGGTAAGGTCTTCCCTTATCCTTCCCACCCAGACCAGATCCTGACCTGAAGTATCAAGAGGAGTGGGATAGTTTCTGCCCTGGAAGTCTGTGGTCAGAACACAGCCCGGTGCAACAGAAACAGCCTTTTCAGCCTGCTCAACACTCACTTTTTCTTTAGTCCTGAATGTAACCGAGATGGAGTGTGAGCGCATTACCGGAACTCTCACGCAGGTGCATGAAACTTTCAGACCCGGGTTGTGGAGAATCTTTCTTCCCTCGTTCTGCATCTTCATTTCCTCGGTTGTGTAACCGTTGTCAGTCTCACTGCCTATACAGGGAATGACGTTCATTGCAATCTGGTGAGGGAAGACGTTTCTCTCAAGAGCCCTGCCTGCGGCCATGTCTGCCATCTGGTTCTCAAGTTCCTCAAGTCCGGCCTTTCCGGCACCTGAGACTGCCTGGTATGTGGATGCAAACATCTCAGTTATGGGGCTGATTGCGTTGATTGCACCCACGGCCACCATTGTGATTATGGTTGAGCAGTTGGGATTGGAGATTATTCCCTTGTTTTTGAAGGCATCCTCTCCGTTTATCTCGGGAACAACAAGAGGCACTTCCGGATCCATGCGGAAGGAGGAGGAGTTGTCAATGAAAACGGCCCCTGCCTTGACAATATGCGGAGCAAAGAGTTTTGCCATGCCGTTTCCCACTGCACCCAGAACGTAGTCCAGACCTTCAAAGCTTGTCTCCTTTGCCTCCTGAACCGTGTATTCCTTTCCGTTGAAAACAACCTTGCTTCCTGCACTGTTGGCACTTGCAAGGGGTACAAAACGGTCAACGGGTATCCTGTATTCCTCAAGAACCTGCATCATCTGTCTGCCTACAACACCCGTACATCCGAGAATTCCTATGTTGACTTTCTTCATAAACTTACCCCGCAAAACTTTCATAGAGTACCCTGACAGCAGTCTCATACTGGCTGTTGTCAACGCCTATAATAATTGAGAGCTCATCCGAACCCTGAGCAATTGTCTTTATGTTCACTCCTTCACGTCCCAGTGCCTGGAAGAGTTTTCCGGAGATACCGGGTCTGAAGGTCATCTTTCTTCCAACCGCCGCAACAAGGGCAATTCCTTCCTGTATCTGGACATCGTCCGCACGGAGGGTCTTCTGAAGCTCGGAGCAGATATTGTACAGGTCCTCCCCTATCTGGGCCGCGGAGGCAACCACAGCAAAGGAATCAAGACCAAGTGTTATGTGCTCCGTGTTGACCTTGTAGTGTTCAAAGATCTCAAGGGCCTGCCTGAGGCTCTGGTTCACCCTCATGTTGCGGCTTCTTACGGTAATTATGTCAAAGTTCCTTCTTCCGGCAATTCCGGTTATGAACCTCTCATCCTCCGGGTCTTCCTTGCCTATGGAAGGAACTATCATGGTTCCGCAGTCAGAAGATGCGTTGGTGTTTCTGATATTCAGGGCAATGCCGGCTTCTTTTACCGGAAGAACGGATTCCTCATGAAGAACGGAGGCGCCCATGAAGGCCAGTTCCCTGAGCTCTGCATAGGTGATTCTGGATATGGGCCTTGGGTTCTGAACAATGCGCGGGTCTGCCATGAGAATGCCGGAAACATCCGTCCAGTTCTCGTAGACATCGGCGCCGGCGGCAGCGGCCGCAAGAGCGCCCGTTATGTCGCTTCCTCCCCTGCTCATAACCTTTATCTTTCCGCCCGGGAGACTGCCGTAGAATCCGGGGATTACTATCTTTCCGAATTCAGAGAGCGCCTTCTTGACGGCAATGGCAATTCCGGCGGTGTCAAAGGTCCCGTCGTAATTCATAAAGATGCATTCTGAGGCATCCACAAAGTGAAATCCAATGTATTCGGCCATGAGGCGGGAGGTAAGATACTCGCCGCGTGAGACCAGATAATCCACGGAGATATCTTTGTTGAGGTGCCTTTTCAGAGCCTCAAGCTCTTCCTCAACCCTGTAGCTCAGGCCAAGGTCATCTCTTATCTCAATAAAGCGCTGACAGATGGAGTTGAAAATCTCCTCGCATGAAACGCCGTAGGTAAGGTGAGCATGGCACAGATACAGAAGGTCCGTGAGTTTGTGATCCGCGCTGCTGCGCTTCCCTGCGGCGGAGACAACCACTATGCGTCTTGAGTCATCCTCATCTATTATTGCCTTTACTTTTCTGAACTGTTCGGCAGAAGATACCGAAGAGCCTCCGAATTTTGCTGTTTTCAACATATTATTTTCAACCTGTTTTTTTTAACCTGTTATTCTTCCATGGCGGCAAAGAAGAACCCTGCCCCTTCTTTTCTCTTTATTTCCGCTTTTGCAAACATGGCGCTCACCGGCATTTTCTCAGTAATGCTCACGCTGCCGTTTTCAATGACAATATATCTGAACTCACAGCCGCCGTTGTTAACCTTCTCTTCTCTGCACTTTGAACTGAGCATGGACTTGCGGCACTCAGGAAGTTCGGTAAGGTCTCTCAGCACGTTTGCAGCTGTGGGATAACGTCCCGCGCCCTGGCCGGAGATTGTTACCCTTCCGCAGTTCTCACCTTCCCAGAAGGCCATGTTGGTGTTCATCTTCACGTTGGCCTCTGCGGCGGAAGAGGAAAAAGCCACCGGCTGAACAAAGGCGTAAAGACTTCCGTCCTGGTTTCTTCCGCAGCTTCCAATGAGTCTCAAAACAAGACCGCGAGCTTTTAGCTCACTGATTGCCGCGGCATCTGTGTTCTGAATTCCCTCACAGAGAAGGTCTCCGCTGGGGAAGGCATCAAAGCCCACGGCACTGAGAAGAATTACCTTTCTCAGCGTGTCCAGACCGGAGAGGTCTGCACTTGGATCTGCCTCCGCATAGCCCAGTCTGCGGGCTTCAGCAAGAGCGTCTTCAAAGGAAGAACCTTCATCCTGCATCTTTGTAAGCATGAAATTGCATGTTCCGTTGAGGATTCCGCCGGACTTGAAGAGAGTGTCCGACCTGCGGGCAAGGGCCATGTTGTGAAGCACGGGCATGGTGCCTCCGCAGGCTGCGGAGAAAAGAAGGGACACCCCGTTCTTTGCGGCAAGATTCCTGAGCTCAAGACCATATGCGCTGATAAGGGCCTTGTTGGACGTAACAAAGTGTTTGCCGGCACTCAGGCACTTAACGGCAAAGTCATGGGCAATTGTTGTACCGCCTATGCACTCGGCAACAGCCTCTATGCTCCTGTCTTCAAGGATGGTGTTTATATCATTTACTATGAAAGGCTCATTGAATACTCCCGGCCTCTCAAGCACGCAGTCACAGCTGAGCGTGCTGCAGTTCTGAAGCATCTCATAGACGCCTCTGCCCACTGTTCCGAATCCCAAAACGGCAACCTTCATCGCTTGTACCTCTAAATACTCTCTTATGTCCTCTGAGTTCGCACAAAAAAAGAATTTGTTTGTATGCGAAAGACACTTGTCTTTAATTCAAAGACAAGGTAACATATTCACGATTGTTTTGCAAGAGGCAGGGAAAAAATGCTTGAAGATTACCTGATTGTCCATAAGAGCATTCTTCCGGATTTCTTTGACAAGGTCCTTGAGGCCAGGAGAATGCTGGAGGAAGGAAAGGCAAAGAGTGTGAGCCGGGCCGCATCCATGTGCGGAATCTCCCGCAGTACCTATTATAAATACAAGGACTACATCCTTGAGACGGCCAACCTCCAGACGGGAAGAAAGGCCGTTCTGGGAATGCTGCTCACCCATGAGCCCGGAGTCCTCAGTTCAGTGCTGGGAAGAATCTCGGAAGCCGGGGCAAGCGTGCTTACCATAAACCAGAGCCTTCCCATCCACGGAAAGGCCAGCGTCACCGTCTCCCTTGACATAGGCTCTCTCAGAGGAAGCATCCATACCCTTCTGGATTCAATTTCAGCACTCAGGGGTGTTGAGAATCCCCGCCTAATCTCAATAGAATGAATCAGAGGTCAATATGAAATATCAGAGCACAAGAAGCAGTTTTTCAACGGACTCCCTCAATGCCGTCCTGATGGGACCGGCACCGGACGGAGGTCTTTTCACAGATCCGCAGATGCTTAAGCCGGGCTACATTGGCTTTGACTGGAAGTCCTGCCTTGAGATGGACACAATAGGCATGTCAAAAAAAATCCTCTCCACCCTCCTTCCGGACTTCAGGGACATGGACAGTCTTGTGGAAAAGGCCTACAGGGGACGTTTTGAGATGGATGACCTCACACCCCTTGTAAAGGTTGACAACGCCTGGGTTCTGGAGCTGTTCAGAGGCCCTACCTCCGCATTCAAGGACGTTGCCCTCTCCATACTGCCGCGCCTCATGACTGCGGCGGTGAAGCAGAGCGGAGAGAAAAAGCAGATACTCATACTCACCGCAACATCCGGAGACACCGGCAAGGCCGCCCTGGAGGGTTTTCATGACGTTGACGGAATAAGAATAATAGTCTTCTACCCCCACAACGGAGTCTCTCTGGTCCAGAAGAGCCAGATGACAACCCAGGAAGGCTCAAACGTCCTGGTCTGCGCCGTGCGCGGCAACTTTGATGACTGTCAGACCGGAGTAAAGAAGGCTTTTGCCGGAATAAGGGACTACTGTGCGCAGAACGGATGGCAGCTCTCATCCGCCAATTCAATCAACATAGGACGCCTTGCGCCCCAGACAGTCTACTACTTTGCCGCCTACAGGGATCTTGTTAAAAACGGCGCAATCAAGGTGGGAGACCCGGTGGATTTCTGCGTTCCCACAGGCAACTTCGGAGACATACTTGCAGGCTACTGGGCAAAACTCATGGGCCTTCCCGTGGGAAAACTCATCTGCGCCTCCAACTCAAACAGAATCCTGACGGACTTCTTTACAACCGGAGTCTACGACACAAGACGTGAATTCTACAAAACATCCTCCCCCTCAATGGACATCTTGGTCTCCTCCAACCTGGAAAGGCTGCTCTGGCTGGCCATGGACGGAAACTCAGAGAAGGTCTCACATCTTATGAAACAGCTCTCAGAAACCGGAATCTACAAACTTGACGGCGCAACAATGGACAAACTGCGCAGGGACTTTGCCGCAGACTGCTGCACTGAGGAGGAAGGGGCCGCCTCAATCAAAGCCGTCTGGGAGAAAAACCGCTACCTCATGGATCCGCACACCGCCGTGGCCTGGACATGCGCCCGACGCGCCCTTGAAAAAGACTCATCACGTCCGATGGTGGTCCTCTCAACCGCATCACCCTACAAGTTCCCCCACAGCGTTCTTGCCGCCCTGGGCAAAGAGACGGGCGGCGATGAGTTCACCCTGATGGAGAATCTTCACAATATAACAGGCGTGCCCGTACCGCCCAACCTCTCCGGTCTGAAGGACAAGAAGTCCAGATTCAGCACCGTCATAGATGTGGATGACATATCCTCTTACGTAAAGGAGTCACTTTAATGGAAATAATCTGTCTTGACCTGGAAGGGGTCCTTGTTCCGGAAATCTGGAT
>CAMZGJ010000040.1 GCA_947306375.1 uncultured Spirochaetales bacterium | reverse complement strand
AACTGGGCGCAAAGAAGATAATCTGCATTGTCTCCCTCCCGTTCTTCAACGGCAACGCAGTGGAGGAGTTTGACAAGGCAAACAAGGAAGGCGTCTTTGACTACGTAATAGGCACAAACGCCGTATACCACGGCGATGACCTGCTGTCCTGCAAGTGGTTCATACAGACTGATGTCTCGGAGCTCATTGCAAGGACAATCAGCCGCCTCCACCACGGGCGTTCAATCAGCCCGCTTCTGGACAACAGGCGCATAGTGCAGCGTCTTGTTGATGACACACAGCAGCCCGAAAAGAGCCCGGAGAACTGAAATGGACATTTCCTACAGAATCAGAGGCTTCCAGGCCTCACCCATAAGAAGACTCTCTCCCTATGCAATTGAAGCCAAGAAGAGAGGAATAAAGGTTTACCACCTCAACATAGGCCAGCCGGACATCAAGACTCCGGTTGAGGCCATTAACGCAATCAGAAACTACCCGCGTGACATTATTGCCTACGGCGAAAGCGACGGCGATATTGAGCTGAGGGAGGCCGTTGCCCGTTACTACGGCACATTCGGCGCGGATATTCAGGCCAGGGACGTCCTTATTACAAACGGCGGCTCAGAGGCCCTTCTGTTCATGTTCATGACCCTCTGCGACCCGGGAGATGAGGTTATTGTTCCAGAGCCTTACTACACCAACGTGCACTCCTTTGCAAGGATGGCAAACGTGAACATTGTCCCCGTAACCAGCCTGCTTGAACGCAACTTTGCCCTGCCTCCGCTCAAGGAGATTGAGGAGAAGATTACAAGCAAGACAAGGGCCATCCTCCTGTGCAGCCCCAACAACCCCACCGGCCACATCTACTCACCCCAGGAACTTGAGGTAATTCTGAAGATGTGTCTGAAGAAGGATATTTTCCTTGTTGTGGATGAGGTTTACAGGGAGTTCTGCTATGACGGAAAGAGATTTACCAGCGTAATGACATACAAGGAGTACTCGGACAGGGTAATCTGCGTGGACAGCTTCTCAAAGCGCTTTTCCATGTGCGGAGCCAGGGTCGGAGCCCTTGTTTCAAAGAACCAGGATGTTATCCGTGAAACGCTCAAGCTCTCACAGGCAAGACTGTGCCCTCCGGCCGTTGAGCAGGCTGCCGCACTTGCCGCCTTCACCGCTCCGCCGGAGTACATAACCGGCGTAATCTCGGAGTACGAGCAGAGGAGAAACACTCTGGTCAAGGCACTGAGGTCCATACCGGGAGTAAGGTGCTCAAGCCCCAACGGAGCGTTTTACCTTGTTGCCAAACTTCCGGTTGAGGATGCGGAGGACTTTGCCCTGTTCATGCTCAGGGAGTTTGACCTGAACGGAGAGACTGTCATGCTTGCGCCTGCAGAGGGCTTCTATGAGTCCAAGGACCTTGGAAGAGACCAGGTCAGAATTGCATACGTTCTCAAGTCAGAGGATCTTGAGAAGGCCTGCACATGCCTGAAGGAAGGTCTTGCCGTATACAGGGAGAAGAGGGGACTGAGCCTCCTCTGAGATTCAGACTTCAATAATCTTTTTTGAGTGGGATTCAAGAAACTCAACTGAAAAGGAGACTTCGGAAATCAGGCCTCCCAGGTCAAAGCGCACCTTAATGCGCCTTCCGTGTTTGTCCACCTTTGTCACGTTGCCGTCAAAGCCCTTGAGCGGGCCTTCCACAATCTGAAGACGCTGGCCTTCACGCAGCCTTACCTTTGACTCCCTGATTATGCCGCGGTTGAGGTGTATCCATTCGGCATAGGCAAGGTCCGCCCCCATCAGGGCTCTGCTGCCGCTCTCATATCTCAGAAATCTGATGGCTCCGTTTATGCTCTGAACTTCCCTGAAGGGAAAGACTGTCTCATCCGTGCCGTCCCACCAGATGAACAGGTAGCCCGGAAAGAGAGGCCTGTCCTTCATTTCAAAAACACCGTTTCTCTTTTCCCTGTTCTGCTTCAGGGGAAACCAGACCTGGAAGTCTCCCGCGCCGGCGGTTTCAATGCACTTTTCGGCGGCATCTCTTACTTTCTCTTCTTTTCCGGCAAAACAGTTAAGACAAAAATACACGGGAGCCTCCGAAATCATTGTACGTTATATAAAATGTTTTCTCCAAGAGGTTTTCTTTTTTGCTGTAATTGTGTAAAAAGAAAGCAGGGGAAGAGCATGCATACCGAAGAGTACGACGGACTTATCAGTCCCGATGCCTATGAATACCTCGACAACACGCCTCAGGAAGATTTCCTCCATGATGAAATGCTTGAAGAGCAGGAAGAGATGGAGGATTTTTCATTCTTTGACGACGATGACGAGGAAGATCAGGCAGTTGGGGAAACTGAGGATGACATTCCCTGGGAAGAGGATGAGGATGACTCCCATCTGTATGCCTATTCCTCTCTTTTTGACGAGATAGACAACGAAGAGGAAGCCTCAGTCCGTGCACGGAGCGTTCCGGCTCCGGAGGCCGAAACGGAAGCCCCTGAAGAAGAGAGCCCTTACGCGGATATCTATGAGGAGGAAGAAGAGGAGCAGCAGAAAAGTTCTTCCCTGTTCGAACACATTCTTTCCCTTATTCCCCGGGACTCACAGTGTTCTTCCTATCTTGTTTCCTGCTCACAGGATCAGAGGGACAGGATTGCCGAGGCTGTTTCAAATGCAGTCAGGGCATGGTCTTCTGACAAGCGGGATAAGATGTTCACAATGCCCGGAGGCTCGGTAACAGTTGCCGTTGTCTCTCCCTCACAGGATCCTATGACAAAGATGCAGCGCCTTCAGAGCGTTGCCGCGGTGATGCAGGCCAACGGAAAGGCCTCCTGGACCGGACTTTTCCTGTTCCCTGACAATGCGGGCAACATAGCAGACGCACAGGCGGAAACCGTTACCCCGTCAGCCTTTACGGTCTGGCAGTGGCGTACCGTCCAGCTTCTGGCTGACAGAATTTCCAAGAAAAGAACATGATCTACGAGAGACTTCTTATGGACGGAGCGGTGCTGACCGTATATGCTCCGTCAAACTATCCGGGATTCAACCAGGGCACAAAGAGGCCGTTTCTGCTCATCTGTCCCGGCGGAGGCTATGAGAGGTGCAGCGAGAGGGAGTCAGAGCCCGTTGCAATCAGATTCATGTCCATGGGCTATGCCTGCGCCGTTCTGCACTACACCGTCAGCCCGGACGGTTACTGGCCGGTGGCTCTGCACCAGCTTGCACACAGCGTGGAGTATGTGAGAAACCACTGCACAAAGTATTTTGCAGACCCCTCAAAAATAATTGTTGCCGGTTTTTCCGCAGGCGGCCATCTTGCAGCATGCCTGGGAACAATGTGGCGTGAGATTTCAGACGGTTGCAGACCTGACGGGCTGCTGCTCTGCTATCCGGTAATAAACTCCGGAGAGTATGAACACGCCGCATCTTTCAGGAATCTTCTGGGTAGCAGATATGAAGAGCTTAAAGACTCTCTGAGCCTTGAGAAGAGGGTAACTCCTCTTACTCCGCCTGCCTTCATCTGGCATACAAAGACGGATGAGAGCGTGAATTACATGAACTCGGTGCTATTTGCACGGGCGCTTGAGAAATGCGGGATTCCGCATGAGCTCAGGCTGTTCTCAAGCGGGGGCCACGGGCTTTCCCTTGCGGATGAATCGGTAATGTCTCCCTCTCACAGGGAAGTGAACCGGGAAGTGTCCGTCTGGCCTGAACTTGCGGATTCCTGGCTCAGGAAAAATATAGTATAGTTGAACCGTTAATACGGAGGTGTTGTTTTGGACTTGTTCAGAAAGGCGAAGGAGAACCTCATGTCCATCCTTCCCATTGTGATAATTGTGCTGATCCTGCACTTTACAATAGCACCCATGCCGGAAAAGATAGGCCCCTTCCTTGTAGGAAGCATCTTTCTGGTGGCAGGACTCACACTCTTTCTTTCAGGAGCCGATGTGGGCTTTTCCGCAGTAGGTGCAAAGATGGGCTCCGCACTTGCAAACAAAAGAAACCTGCCGCTTATACTTGCAGTGGGTTTTCTTATTGGATTCGGAGTCACTTACGCGGAGCCCGATGTCAACGTTCTGTGCAACCAGATCCACTCAATGAACCCCTCCGTAAATGCCGGAACGCTTAAGCTTCTCATAGCACTGGGACTTGGTGTCTTCATAGATCTGGGTCTTCTCAGGTCCCTGAAGAACTACAAGCTCAACATTGTGCTCAACATAATGTATCTTGTCTGTTTTGCACTTGTGCTTTTTGCGGGACAGGCCATGGCCTCCATATCCTTTGATGCCTCAGGCTCCACAACGGGCCCGCTTGCGGTTCCCTTCATACTGGCGTTGGGTCTGGGTGTTTCAAAAGCATCTGCAGGCAGTTCGGAGGACAGTTTCGGTCTTACCGGAGTAGCATCCGTAGGCCCCATTGTTGCCGTTCTGATAATGGCTGTCATGACAAAGGGCGCCGCATCTTCACAAGCGGCGGAGACAGCTGCGGAAGCTTCATCCGCCCTGGGCTCCGTTCTGCTCCATGTTCTTAAGAACACCGCCATAGGAATTGCACCGCTTCTTCTGCTGATTCTTGTTCTTCAGGTGAGCCTCATGCACTTCCCGCCGGTAAAGTTCAGAATTATCTGCGCCGGTATCTTCTACAGCTTTGTGGGCATTGTTCTCCTTCTGACCGGTATTGAATACGGTTTCTCATCCCTGGGACTGACCCTTGGTTCGGAGCTTGGAAACAGGTTTGACTCATTCCTGGTGCCCTCGCTTCTGGCCCTTCTGTTCGGAGCAATCGTGGTCCTTGCGGAGCCTGCGGTCTGGGTTCTTACAAAGCAGGTTGAGGACGTTACGGCCGGAAGAATCAGAAGCATGGTTGTAATGGTGGCCCTGAGCGTGGGAGTTTCCCTGTGCGTTGCCCTGTCGGTAATAAGGGCCTACTTCAACATCAACTACACAATTTTCATATTCGTATTCGTGGGTCTGGCACTGATTCTGTCCTGGATTACGCCACCGCTTTTCGTGGGTATTGCGTTTGACAGCGGCGGAGTGGCCAGCGGTCCCATGAGTACGTCTTTCATTCTCAGTATGATCATGGGTATTTCCGGCTCTGCGGAAATGGGTTTCGGAGTAGTGGGACTGATAGCCATGTCACCGCTGGTGGCAATCCAGATCCTGGGTGTTCTGTTCCGGTACAAGGAGAAGAAGGCCCTGGGACAGAAGGAGGTGAAGTGATATGCAGCTGCTTGAGCATGATCTTCTTTACACAATTGTCGGGTACGGTCAGGCGGACAGATTTGTGAAAATCGCCCGGTCCGAGGGCGCAACGGGCGCAACCGCATTTCCCGTGGAGGGTTCCACCTCCAGTGTGATTCTCAAGGCGCTTGGCCTTGGCAAGAAGGAGAGGGAAGCCGTTCTTGTCCTGACGGATGAGAGCAAGGCGGAAAAAATGATTGAGAAGGCAAAGGCTGACACCAAGCTTGCCGGCGTGTGTATCCTCATGGGAGAAGAGGAGGGAAAAAAGATGGAAAAGAAATTCACAATGATCACAATAATTGTCAACTCCGGTTATGCGGATGACGTAATGGACGCCGCCAGAAAGGCAGGTGCCACGGGCGGAACAATAACCCATGCCCGCGGAACCGCCCCCAATGACGCGGCGGAGAGATTCCTCAATATCACAATTGTTCCCGAGAAGGAGATGATTATGATTGTTGCGGAGCAGGACAAGGCTCCGGCCATTGTCAAGGCAATTCAGGAGCTCAAATGCCTCCAGCAGCCCGGAATAGGAATTATCTATACCCAGGAAATAAAGAAATTCGTCAACTTGGGGAACAAGTGAGATGGTTGTAATCAGAGAAGGGCGCGAGAAAAGTCTGCTCAGGCACCACCCGTGGGTTTTCTCGGGTGCAATTGAATCCTGCCCGGAAGAGACGGGGGTGCAGGAGGTTCGCTCCTCAGAGGGCCGTTTTCTGGCATGGGGCTGGCTGGATTCCGCCTCGCACATACCCCTAAGACTGCTTTCCTTCAATGAATCGGAAACCATAGACGGCTCATGGTGGCGCAACACGGTAAAACAGGCAGTCATGCGCCGCAGGGCCTTCTTCAACCCTGAATCTGACACCAACACCTTCAGAATCATACACGGGGAGGCGGACTTTCTGCCCGGCGTTGCCGCCGATATCTACGCCCGCGTCATCCGCGTAATAATCTCCGCACGTGTTGCCTGGGAATTCCGGGATGACATTGTGGCGGAGCTTGAGGAGCTTCTGCACCCTGATTACACCGTTCTGAGCACGGATCCCGCATTCTGCGGCATAGAGAGGATGAAGGAGACCACCCTGGTCTATCCGCCTGAGGCCGCAGTCGGGGAGATTGTTGTCCGCGAGAGCGGAATAAAGTACGGCGTTCTTCCGGGAAGCGGTCAGAAGAGCGGCTTTTTCTGCGACCAGAGGGAAAACCGCCTGCGAGTGGAAAAATACGTCAAGGATGCATCGGTTCTGGATATGTGCTGCTACACCGGGGCCTTCTCCCTGCATGCACTCAGAGGAGGTGCAAGGTTTGTGGACAGCGTGGACTCCTCCGCAGATGCTCTTGCCTCACTTCAGAAGAACCTTGAACTGAACGGTGACCTCAACACCCTGAGGCTCAGGTCCGAGAAGGCGGACATGTTTGACTACCTGCGCTCAATGCCGCGCAACAAGTACGATGTCATAATTCTGGATCCGCCCAAGCTTGCAAAGACATCCAAGGCCCTTGAGGAAGCCAAGAAGGGATACAAGGAGCTGAACCGCACGGCCATGGAGAAGATACGTTCCGGCGGAATTCTTGTAACATGCTCATGCTCCGGAGCCCTGAGCAGGGAGGACTTCAGGACGGTTCTCTCATGGGCTGCAAAGGATGCGGGAGTGGAAGCCCAGGTGCTTGAGACCCTTGGACAGGCACAGGATCATCCGGTAAGGCTGGCCTTCCCTGAAAGTGAGTATCTTAAAGTCTTTATCCTGAAAATAATCAAATAAGAGCTTTTGACAGGGCTGCTATCTGAGCCGTGCTCAGGTTCTCTGCCCTCTCGGAGGGCTCTGTTCCTGTCTTTTCAAGTGCGCCGTCAATTGTCTGCGGACTGAGTTTCAGTGCCTTGAGGTTGTTTTTGACTGTCTTGCGACGCTGGGCAAAAAGGGCATGAACCGTTTTGAAGAAGGCCGGTGCATCCTTTTCCTCAATAACGCTCTGCGTCTTCTTTTTCATGACCACAACGCTGCTGTCCACGTTTGGAGCGGGCCAGAAATTGCCCGCTTTGAGGACAAAGGCCTCCCTGTTCTCATAGTCCAGAGATGTAAGGACTGAAAAGCCTGAGTAGTCCTCATCTCCGGGTCCTGCACAGATTCTGTGTACAACCTCACTCTGAAGGGTGTAGACCATAACGGGAGGAAGGCACCTGTTTTCTATGAAAGACCCTATGAGGACGGATCCCACGTTGTAGGGGAGATTTGCACAGATTACGTCCGGAGCCCCGTTTTCCTCAAACTCGGCCGTCCAGGTTTTCAGGGCATCTCCCTCAATGAGTTTCAGTTTTCCGTCCGCAATTTCCCGTGTGAATGCCCTTTCCCTGAGAATGCGGCAGAAGCCGCGGTCAATCTCAAAGGCAGTTACGTGCGCTCCCGTCTGAAGGAGGGCGGAGGTGAGGGCGCCTATTCCGGGCCCCACCTCCCAGACTCTCATGCCGGCAGAAGCCCCGGAAAGGCTGACTATCCTTTCAAGGGCGGACCTGCTGACAAGAAAATTCTGCCCGAATTTTTTGGTCATGTTCAGACCGTTTTCTCCGAGCAGATTTGAAATGGAGTTTACTGAGCAGTAGTCAAAATCCCAGCTCATCAGCCAAGTTTGACAATTGTGCCTTTCATGTCCCTGCCGCAGGCTGCAGCATTGGACTCATCCGTATCAATGTGCATTGCAAGGGCAAACTTCTCGGAAACGCGGATTACCGTGTCTCCGTACACTGTCTTTCTGCCGTTTCCGGAATCAAGGAGAACAGCAACAATGTCACCGTTCTTCACACCGAATTCCTCGGCATCCTTGGGTGTCATGTGTACGTGTCTCTTTGCAACGATTGCGCCTTCCTTGAGTTCAACCTCTCCGGCGGGGCCCACAAGCTTGCATGCGCCTGAACCGCCGATGTCACCGGATTCCCTAACAGGAGCGTCAATACCGGCTGAGCGTGCATCCGTTGCTGAGAGTTCAACCTGATTGAAGGCTCTGCAGGGACCCAGAATGGAGACTCCGGGAATCTCTTTCTTTGCGCCTACAACCGTAATTCTTTCATTAGAAGCATACTGTCCCGGCTGGGAGAGTGCCTTTTTTTCCGTGAGCTGATAACCCTTGCCGAACAGAATCTCAAGTGTTTCCTGATTTACGTGAACGTGTCTTGCACTGGTTTCAACCATAAATTCCTTAGCCATGTTTGTTCCTCCTGGTAAGTCTGTTTTGAGTATAAGCGTTGAATGGTCTTTTTTCAATTGATTTGAAAAGACGCGGTTTTGTGAAAATTTTTTGAAAAAAGTGCGGAAAAAGGGGGTAGGAAAACGGGGATTTGCTCCCATAACTATAGTGTATGGACACAGTGGCGCTTTTACTTTTTTCCCAACTTTTCCCTTTGCTCTGTGTCCTTGCATTATTCCCTTCCGCCGGGCAGGCAATAAGATTGCTGCCTCCTTTGACATTTGCTGTTTTCATATTGTTCCTGTCCGGCGGTTTTTTTCTGAAAAAAAGAAGGCAGGCCATGTTTGTTGCCGCTTCCCTTTTCCTTCTTCTGTATACCCTCATGTACCTCTGCCGTGTCTCGGAATACCGCCTGGCTCCCGGCACAGAGAATATCCGTGTTCTGGAAGGAACCCTGATTCAGGACACATCATTCAGTTCAAGGGGCACCATGGTGCTGAACCTGTACCTCTCCGGTACTGAAAACAGCTACGGCAACAGGGCATCGGCCCGTGGTATGGTCAGGGCCGTTGCGGATGAGCAGGCAATTCTCTGCGCCGGCACCAGGGTCCGTCTTGAAGGCTCTTTCTCCCGGGACCTATTTGTCTGCAGCAGGCAGAACG
>CAMZGJ010000039.1 GCA_947306375.1 uncultured Spirochaetales bacterium | reverse complement strand
GCAGTGACGTCAAGATCACAGCCTTCACACGCTTCAGAGCAGGTGCATGATGCAGAACATACTTGATAACTGT
The DNA here is from genome assembly GCA_947306375.1 of uncultured Spirochaetales bacterium. Lineage (GTDB taxonomy): Bacteria > Spirochaetota > Spirochaetia > Sphaerochaetales > Sphaerochaetaceae > RUG14846. The sequence continues at coordinate 9,071 of CAMZGJ010000039.1, read as the reverse complement.
AAGGACAAGATGGACAAGAGCGTTGCCGCTCTGAACAGTGAATATACTTCACTGAGGACAGGCAGAGCCTCCGCCGCAGTCTTTGACAAGGTTAAGGTCGATTACTACGGTCAGGAGACTCCCCTGAGCCAGGTGGCATCCGTCTCTGTTCCCGAGGCCAGACTTGTAGTCATACAGCCCTGGGACAAGAGCCTGCTCTCCCCCATTGAAAAGGCAATCCAGAAGGCAGACCTTGGTCTGAATCCCTCAAATGACGGAAAACTTCTGAGAATAAACTTCCCTCCTCTTACAGGTGACAGAAGAAAGGAACTTGCAAAACAGGCCAAGGCCGCTGCCGAGACTGCACGTGTTGCAGTGCGCAACATCAGACGCGACGGCATGGAAGACATCAAGAAGCTCCAGAAAGCCGGAACAATCTCCGAGGATGAACAGAAAAACGGAGAGGACAAGCTTCAGAAGATGACTGATGACCATATTGCACAGGTCAACAGCATCTCTGATGCCAAGGAAAAGGAAATACTGGAGGTCTGATGCACCTTGGTCTTATTATGGACGGCAACGGCCGCTGGGCCAAAAAGCGCGGACTTCCCAGGGCCGCCGGCCATATTGAAGGAATGAAAGCCTGCAAGAGGGTTATCCTCGGAGCCAGGAATCTTTGCGTGTACTTTGTATCCTTCTATGTCTTTTCAACTGAAAACTGGAAACGTCCAGCACAGGAGGTTTCCTACCTCATGTCTCTTCTGGCAAAAAAACTGCCGGGAGAGACTGATTGGTATAAAGAGAACAACGTCAGAATAAGAGTCCGCGGAAATGTTGACGGTCTGCCCGAAGAGGCACGTAATGCAGTGAAAAACACTGTTGAGGCAACATCAGGATGCAACGGAATTACAGCCGTGCTCTGCGTCAACTACGGCGGTCAGGATGAGATTTCCCGCGCCGTTAACCGTTTCATTGAAAAAAACCCCGGGAAAAAGATTACAGTTGCAGACATTGAGGCAAACCTTGACTGTCCGGACATACCCGCTCCTGACATGATTGCCAGAAGCGCAGGAGAACTCAGACTCTCCAACTTCATGCTCTGGGACAGCGCCTATGCGGAGCTTCTCAGCATAGACAAACTCTGGCCGGACTGGGATCAGGAGGAGGTTCAGACCTGCCTTGATGCACTTGCAGGAAGAACAAGGAAATTCGGAGGACTGGCTCAGTGAACAATCTTGCAAACAGAATACTTACATGCGTAATAGGAGTTCCCGCGGTATTCTCCCTTATCTTCTGCCTGCCGCAGTACAACTTCATAGGCCTGAGCCTCCTGATTATTATCCTTGCCGCCTCAGGTTCTGCTGAAATGAGCAGAATGCTCTTCGGAAAGTACTCCCTTGCAGCCTTCCTTTCCTGCGCCGTCTGCGCGGTGCACTACGTTCAGCTTCTGCTCAACTGGAAAGCTGATGCCTTTTCATACCTGTTTCTGCTCTCAATTCTGATAATCCTGGGCATTGAGGTAAAAAGAGGTGAAGCAGATGACTTCAAATCTTCAATTGTACATGTTGCAAAATCTCTTCTGCTTCTCATCTACCCCGGTTACCTGCTTTCCTTCATCATAGGAATGCTTGCCCTTGAGAACACAAGCCCCGCCTCGGTTGTTCTTTTTCTGATTCTGGTCTTTTCCAATGACATCTTTGCATACGTGTTCGGAATGCTCTTCGGACGCGGTCACGGAAATGTCTTCAAGGTAAGCCCCAAAAAGAGCATGGCAGGCTTCATAGGCGGAACACTTTCCTGCGTGGGAATCTGCTATGCATACTGGGCTGTCATGGCTTCCTCCCTCCCCCTTGTCCCCGTTTGGACCAAGGCCGTTCTTGCACTTGTAATCTCTGCCGCCGCTAACATAGGAGACCTTGCCGAGAGCGTCTTCAAAAGAAGTGCGGGAGTCAAGGATTCAGGTAATATAATTCCCGGTCGCGGCGGAATCCTGGACAGCATAGATTCAATCATTGCAGCCGCCCCCTTCTTCTATACATTCTGGAATCTGATATAATCTACATCATGAAGACCGTTGTTATTCTGGGACTTACAGGCAGCATAGGAACCACCGCACTGCGCGGCATTGCATCCTTCAGGGACAGCATCCGTGTTGTGGGAGCCTCCGTGCACACAAACGTAGATAAAGCCGCACGCCTGTGCGTTGAAAACGGTATTGAGAATCTGTGCATCACTTCGGACGCACCTGAGCCTCCCGTACAGGGAATCAGGTACTTCAGAAACCTTGAACAGATGCTCTGCACCCTGCATGCGGATGTGGTTCTCAACGGCATTGCGGGTTCTGCAGGTCTTGAGGCAAGCGTTGCAACTGTAATTTCAGGCTCGGATCTTGCCCTTGCCAACAAGGAGACCGTAGTCCTTGGCGGAAGGCTGTTTCTGGACACGGCAAGAGGCTGTGACGTAAACGTAATTCCGGTGGACAGCGAACACTCCGCCCTGGACCAGCTTATCCATGACTGCGGCAGAGACATGGTTGAAAAACTTGTAATAACTGCAAGCGGAGGGCCCTTTCTGAATACTCCGTATGAGGACCTGGTGAAAGTATCGCCCGACAGGGCAGCCAAACATCCCACGTGGAACATGGGGCCAAAGATTTCAATTGACTCATCCACCCTTGCCAACAAGGGCCTTGAGGTCATTGAGGCGCATTACCTGTTCGGATTCGGAGCAGATGACATTGAGGTTGTTATCCACCCCCAGAGCGTTGTCCATTCAATGGTCAGGTCTAAGAGCGGTCAGGTTTACGCTCAGATGTCACCGCCTGATATGGTTTTCCCCATAATGAGGGCCCTGACGGACTGCAGGCCGGACAGAAGCGCCGGCAAAAAGCTGGATTTTGACCTTCTGGACCTGAATTTCAGAAAGCTGGATACAAAACAGTTCCCCTTTGTGGCAGATGCCTTTGAGTGCGTAAGACTGGGCGGTGCCTACAGCATTGCCTACAACGCCGCGGATGAGGCTGCCGTCAAGTTCTTCATGGACGGAAGGATAAAGTATACGGACATTCACGCCGTGGTCAGGCACGTACTGGATTATGACTGGTCTGAGGGCCCTGCGGAGCTTTCCGCAATACCCCTCATTGAGAAACTGGCCTGGGAAAGAACCGGCGGAGCGCTATGAACTGGTCTACCGTATTTGCAATTCTGATAGGCTTTTTAGGTCTGGACATCCTCATAATATTCCACGAGCTGGGGCACTTTTTTGCCGCCCGCGCATGCGGAATAAGAGTTCAGCGCCTTGCCTTCGGACTGGGACCTGCAATAGTAAAATGGCAGCATGGTGAAACTGAGTTCCGCATAAACATAATTCCCTTCGGAGGGGCAACCACAATGTGCGGACAGGATGACCTCAAACGCGCCCTTCAGAAGAAACAGAAACGCATAGAGGACTGTGAGGACGGCTCAATCTACGCAGCAACCCCCTGGCACCGCATAATCACCTACCTGAGCGGACCGCTTGCAAACATTCTCTTTGCCGTAATCTGCTTCATAATCATACTTCTCATGCCGGTGCTCCACGTGGACATGAACCCGGAAATCCGCCTAACGGCCGATGTCCCCGAGTATGCGTCTCTCCCCTGTGCCGCAAAGGACGCGGGCCTGGAATCCGGAGACTGGATCTACAGCGTGGGAGGAAAGGGCGTGCAGTCCTGGGAGGAACTTGAACAGGAGCTTAAAATCTGCTCCGATCAGGCCTATGTCTTTATTGTGACCCGGCGCGGTCTTTTCACCGTAAGCCCTGTTGACGGCAAGTTCGGTCTCCTGCCTGCAGAAACCTTCACCGAGACAGTAACACCCGGCAAGAAATTCTTCCAGACCCTGGGACCCGCATTCACGGAAGTGGGAATCCAGATTTCCACCTTTTCAGATGCCATTACCGGAATATTCCTGGGCAGGAACAAGGTTGGAGAGACACTGGGAGGCTCACTTTCCGCATCCGAACATGTGGGTGCCATAACTAGAAACAGTTTCAGTATAAGCTTCAACACGGGAATCAGGGTGGCACTCTACCTTCTTGCAAGCGTAAGCATATCCCTGGGCATTGCAAACATGCTCCCCATAACCGCACTGGACGGCGGTCTCATACTGATAAGTGTTGCTGAAATAATTGCCGGACATACCCTGCATCCCAAGACCTATGTTGTCCTTCAGATTGCAGGTCTGGCAACGGTACTTATACTCATACCGGTGCTGAGAATCTTCCTCTGATAATTATCAGAGACCCTGTCTCTTCTCAATATCCTCAAATGAAACGTAACAGGACCTGAACAGCATGTCAAATGCACCTGTCTGGCCGTTTCTCTGCTTGGCCACTATTACCTTTATCTTTCTGTTGTTCCTGGGATCAAGATCGGCACTGCCTTCTGCCTCTGCGGCGGCATCCTCCTCGTACTGCTTGACCTTGTTGTTCTCATCAAGGCGCTTGGATGGGTCATCAAGAAGCAGTACAACGTCGGCATCCTGCTCTATGGAGCCTGATTCCCTTAAATCCGAAAGCATGGGAGCCCTGTCCTTTCCTGCGTCTCTGTTCACCTGTGAGAGACAGATAACGGGAACATGAAGCTCTCTTGCAAGGCTCTTCAGGGCCCTGGATATTTCCGAGATCTGTTCATGTCTGGGCTTTGACAGAGATCCGTCCGGAGTAATGAGACCTATATAGTCCACAAAGATTATCTGCACCCCGTCGTTGTTGACCATTCTCCTGGCCTGGGACCTTATCTCCATAAGGCTTATGTTTGGAGTGTCCTGAATCAGAAGGTTTTCGCTCAGATCATACATCCTGGCAGATGCCTTCATAATATCATCGTTAAGAGACTCCGGAACCTTGTTGTTCCTCAGTATGTTGGAATCTATTGAAGACTCTCTTGAAAGAAGTCTTTCCATCAGAGACGGACCGGACATTTCCAGTGAGAAGAAACCCACCTTTATGTGGTCATTGCCCCTGAAGGCCATGTTGTGGGCAATAGAGAGAGCAAATGCAGTCTTACCCACGGAAGGACGTGCTCCGAGTATTATGAGCTCCTCCTTCTTGAATCCGCCTCCCAGAATCCTGTCCAGACTCCTGAAGCCGGAGGAAAGACCTGCAGCCTTGCGGCCGTCCATCCTCATGTGGATGTCATCAATCAGCGGCCAGAGGAAGGAACCTGAGGCACTGTAATTGGATGTGCTTGAGTTTGTGGCAAGTTCTGAGAGCTTCTGGTCTATGACATCTATGGAAGCCTTCACGTTCTGGGTCTCGTCAAAGGCGCTGTCACCTATCAGAACGGACAGTTCCAGAAGCTGCCTCTTACGTGAGCACTCCTTGATTATCTGGGCATAGTAGGCGGCGTTGGCTGCAGCCGGGACCAGATTGGTGAGAGAGCTTATGTAAGCCACTCCCCCGCAGTCCTGGAGCATGCCCTTACCTGCAAGAAAGGTGGACAGTGAGACCATGTCTATGGTAACACCGGGCTTCTCATTTCTGAGCATGAGAATTCCGTTCCAGAGAATGCCGTTTGAACGGACATAGAAATCCTCCGGCCTCAGGAGGGCCTGAACATCATCAAGAACCTTGTTCCTGAGAAGGACCGCTCCCAGAAGGGCGCTTTCAGCTTCTTTGTTGTTGGGTGGAATCCTGCCTGCGTTTTCAGCCATTTCTCCGCTTCCTCTCTTTTGTCACCATACCATGGTAACCTGAAAAAAATGAGGCTGCAACCAAAGTTACAGCCCCTTTGAACAGAATAAGATTCAGTTCTCTTCCGCAGGAGCCTCTGCGCCCTCTGCTGTTTCCGCTGCTGCGGCTGCGGCAGCTTCCTCAGCCTTTGCTGCTTCCTCGGCGGCCTTTGCGGCAGCCTTCTCAGCGGCCTTTTCTGCAGCCTTGACCTCAGCCTCAGACTTGACGTTGAGTGTGATCACGGATGAATCGTTCTCATAAAGATGGACTCTGGCAGTATATGTGCCTGTCATCTTGATTGCGTGTGAAGCAACCTCAATCTTCTTCTTCTCAATCTCAAAGCCCAGCTTGGCAAGCTCAGCCTGAACCATCATTGCAGTAACTGAACCGAAGAGCTTTCCGGACTCGCCTGCTGCAACAACAATGTCCAGTGAAACATTGTCCAGCTTCTCCTTAAGAGACTTGGAAGCTTCCCTCTTGGCAATCTTGCGCTTCTCAATTGCTTCAGCTCTGCTCTTGAAAATTGCAAGGTTTGCATTGTTGTAGATTACCGCAGCACCAGTGGGCAGAAGATAGTTACGGGCATAACCGTCTTTAACCACACAGACATCTCCCTCTTCACCGAGGTTAGGTACATCCTGATTCAAAATGATTTTCATAATGAATACTCCTTTATTATTCCGGGTCACAGGACCCGATTATTTCAATTTCCCTTACCTGAATCTTATCCAGGTTTCAAGGACTCCGGTAATTGTGAGAACTCCCCACATCACCATATCCAGACCCACTATCAGGCTTGCGAAGAAGAATAAGTAGATAATGGTTCCGGCCGAAAAAGCCGGCAGCTTTATCCTTATCAGCGCAAGCAGGACAGAAAGTCCGTTGAGCATGTAGTGCATGCTCATTGCCATTGCAAGATTGAAACCCACCGCGCTGAGAGCAACGGGAAGTTTCAACAACGCGGATACTGCAAACAGGCCCCAGAATCCGAAGAAAAGCCAGACAAAATGTCCCGGCATTTTCATCAGTGCAAACTCTTCCTGCCATTCGGCATTGAACCTGTTGGCGGACATCTCCGCAAAGAATACGGGAAGCGCACCGCAGATCATTCCCAGGGGCACCATTCCGTATGTAACCACTGACACAAGGGCACGTGCAAAATCATTTGCGCTTATCTTCAGCAAATCCGCGGGAATAACGGCCTCATAGGTCTTTATCATAAGATCCATGGAGGCGTTTCCCGAGCCGGATGTGAACCATATTACAAAGGCCGCACCCATGGCCATTACCGGAACCGAACAGATTACCAGCTTCCTGAGCATTGACCTTGTGTAGTTCCTCAGGGCCGTGAAAAGGGCGGCAACGGTGCAGGCCATCAGCTTGAACATCAGACTCATTACCAGCATTGCTGCCGTCTCACCGTTGAAATACGGAATCATGGGAACAAGTTCCCAGCCCATTATCACGGCATAGGTCAGAATCTGAAGCCCTATTGCCCTTCTTGTATCCTCAATCCTGTATGACGCAAGTAAAACGGGTATGGGGAAGAATATGGCTCCGAAAGACAGTCTTGAGAGCAGAATTGATGACAATGCGCTCAGAAACATGACAGTCATTTCAGAACCCACCCTTCTCCGCAACAGGCTTACTGCTTGTCAAACGGCAGATATGCAAGAACCCTGGCTCTCTTGATTTCTCTGGAAACTGCTCTCTGGTGCTTTGCGCATGTTCCTGTAATGCGTGCAGGCAGAATCTTTCCGCGCTCTGTTGTGTAGCGTCTGAGAATCTCGGGATTCTTGTAATCGGGTTCTGACTTCTGTGAGCAGAACTTGCAGACCTTCTTCTTGAATGTGGTGCGCTTTCCACCCATTCTCTTGTCTCTGAAGGATCCTTCTTCAACCATCATTTCTTTATCTTCCATCATTTTACTTCTCCTAGTAGATCAGAACGGAATGTCTTCTTCGCGGTCTTCAAAAGCCTCCGGGCCCGGTCCTGCATTCTGGACCTGTCCCGACGGACCTGATACCGGACGATCCGGGGCGGCTCCGTCCACACCTGTTCCCGGACTGGAGAGAAGCTGAACATTGTTGGCAAATATCTCTACTCTGGATCTCTGCTGACCGTCCTGTTCCCATCTGTTCTGTCTCAGTTCCCCTTCAATGGAAACCTGACGCCCCTTGGTCAGATAGGTTTTCAGGGAGTCTGCGGACCTTCCCCAAAGTGCAACATCAAAATAGTTTACTTCGTCAGCCCAGTTATCCCCTGTCTTCTTTCTTCTGTTGACAGCTACGGAAAAACGGCATACAGACGTTCCTCCGGCGGTGACCTTAACCTCGCAGTCACGGACCAGACGGCCTACAAGCACTACAACATTGATGTCATTAGCCATGTTCTCTCTCCTTTTGCAATTCTTGACTTATTACTTGGCTACAAACAGGAACTTGAGGATTGAACCCTGGAGCAGGAACTCCGCGCTCATCCTGTTGACACTCTGTGCATCCGCTTCAATCTCATAGTAGACGTAGCGGCCCTTATCCTGTTTCTTGATTTCATAGGCGAAATTCTTCACGCCCATATCTTCCTGCTTTGTAACAACTACACCGGCAGAAGCAAACTGGTCTGCAACAAATGCCTGACCTTTTTCTGTCATTTCCTCGTTTGCATCAAAAATGACAGTGAACTCATAATTTCTCATGGTTCCTCCTTACGGACATTTTAATATTGATCCGTCAACGACGGATAAAGAGGCTTCTCATAACATATACTTAATACATATATTAGTCAATAAACGCGTGGCCGGGAAAATAATACTTTCTTAATTCCCTGCAGGACTTGACCATTTTCATGCAAACAACAATAATGAACGCCGTAATTACAAATCTACCCCTATGCGGGGATATTAAGGAGTACTCGAGTGCCTTGCGGAAGAAAAAGAAAAAAGCATAAGATTGCAACTCACAAGAGAAAGAAAAGACTCAGAATGATGAGACACAAGAAAAAGTAAGTTTTATTTTTTCTGCAATCTTAAAGCCACCGGTCGCTCCGGTGGTTTTTTTTACTCATTGCCTCACATCTGTTATTCCAAAAATTTCAGATTTGAAGAATTATGACGACGTTTTCAGAAAAAACGGCATTTTTGGATACTTTTTATCCGTTTTCAGCGTTTTTTCAGAATTTGTCGTCACGCCGGGCGGACAACGGGTAGCGGACAGCAAAAAACCCGCCGTTTGCACGGCGGGCGATATATTTACAAAGAATTTATCAGCCTACTTCACCGTTGAGGTATTTCTTTGCCGTTACCTTCTTTCCTTCAGGTGAGACAAATGCCTTTCCGTCAATGCTCAGAACGCCGTCCTTTGTGTAAAGCGGCATTGCAAAGA
>CAMZGJ010000038.1 GCA_947306375.1 uncultured Spirochaetales bacterium | reverse complement strand
TGCGTTCTTTTTCGCGTGCGTGCTTTGCGGCAACACGGGCCCTTGCGGAGTTGATTGACTTGTCCAGCAGGGCTTCTATGTAAGCCGGGTTCTCATCAAAGTAGTCATTCAGCTTCTCATAGACAAAGGACTGGACAATGCCCTGGATGTAGGAGGAGCCCAGCTTCATCTTTGTCTGTCCCTCGAACTGGGGTTCGGGGAGCTTTACGGAGATTACTGCGGAAAGACCCTCTCTTACGTCGGAGTTGAAGCCTTCCTTGAAGTCATCCGTTGTGATGAACTCCGCGGTTTTCTTGTCCTTCTTGTACTTTTCACTCTTTTCAAGCTGGCTTCTGACAGCGGCCACAAGACCGGTTGTGAAACCAATCAGGTGTTTTCCGCCTTCTCTTGTGTTTATGTTGTTTGCAAAAGAGTAGATGCGCTCATCATACCTGTCAGTGTACTGCAGAGAGAACTCCACCTGGGCGTTTCCGCCCGCATTGGAGCGCTCGCCGAAGGCGTAGATGGGCTCCGTTCCCTCGGGCAGGACCTTGTTGTTTGAATCCAGATAGGAGACAAAGTCCTTGATTCCGCCTTCAAAGTGGAAGGTTTTCTCAACGGGAAGCTCCGGCCTGTCATCCGTTGCGTAGATGGTCACTCCCTTGTTCAGGAAGGCAAGCTCCCTGAAGCGCTCACAAAGGGTGTTGAAGTCAAACTTGTCCGTCTCCATGACGTGCTTTGTGTCAGCCTCATCCTGCTTTGCATCCGGATGGAACTTTATAGTTGTTCCGGTTCTGGAGGGGTCTGTTGTGCCCACAACGGCCACGGGACCCTCCGGAATTCCTATGCGGTAGGTCTGCCTGAAGATTTTTCCGTCCCTGTAGACCGTGGCCTCAAGCCAGTCCGAGAGGGCGTTGACAACGCTCACGCCCACACCGTGAAGACCTCCGGAGACCTTGTATCCGCCGTCTCCGAATTTTCCGCCTGCATGCAGGTCACACAGTGCAACCTGGAGGGCGCTGACCTTCTCCGTGGGATGAATGTCCGTGGGAATTCCGCGGCCGTTGTCCTCTACGGTAACAATGTTGCCGCTTTCAATTCTTACCCTGATGGTGTCACAGTATCCGGCAACAGCCTCATCTATGCTGTTGTCAATTACTTCATATACAAGGTGATGAAGGCCTTCTATTCCGGTTGTGCCTATGTACATTCCGGGGCGTTTTCTTACCGCCTCAAGGCCCTTGAGAACATGTATTTTGGAGCTGTCATAGGTCTCCGTGACGTGGGTTATGCTGTCATGGTTTTCCGGTGCTTCCCCCATACGTGTTTCTTTTGTGTTTTCACTCATGGCTGAAATCCTTTTTTCTGCACTCATTTGCAGATTATGTCAATTTCCATAATCTATATTATATATAGCCTCCTCAATCATATCAGGAATGAGCAGCTACATCAATCACTTGAAAGACCCGAAATTAGGATTTATATTTAGCACTATGGCAGAAGAAAGCTTGAACATAACGGAAATCTGGACACAGACAATCTCCCGGATCAGGGGCAAAGTGTCCGACAGCGATTACTCCTCATGGTTCTCCAGACTCAGGTTCGACGGGGAGAAAAACGGCTGCGTGACCCTCAATGTTCCCTCTGCCTTTTTCAGGGACGGCTTTGAGTCAAAATACCGCGCCCTGGTGGAAAGCACGCTCACTGAGATCTCCGGAAAACCCATGACGGTGAAGCTGGTCATAAAGAAGGAAACCGAGGGCTCAAGAAACTCGGCCGCCGCTCCTGCGGCAAAGGAGGCGGCCGATAAAGCCATGCAGCCCAGGCAGGTGAGGGAGAAGAAGAACTCTTCCGACTGCCAGCTCAATCCGGCCTATACCTTTGATTCCTTTGTTCCCGGAGAGAACAGCAACTTTGCATACAGCGCCGCCATGGCAATTGCAAAGAACCCGGGCTCCGTGTACAACCCCTGTCTCCTCTACGGCGGGGTAGGGCTTGGCAAGACACACCTTCTGCAGAGCATAGGAAACTACATACAGCAGAACTCAAACATAAAGATCATGTATGTGACCACTGAGAACTTTACCAATGACTTCATCCAGTCAATCAACGACAAGACGCAGTCACAGTTCCAGAAAAAATACCGCAAGGTCTCCGTTCTTCTTATGGATGATATCCAGTTCCTGCAGAAGAAAGAGGGTATCCAGAGTGAGTTGTTCAATACTTTCAACGACCTTTACGATACCGGAAGACAGATTGTGTTCACATCCGATCGCCCGGTTGAGGAACTGCGTGATATCTCCGACCGTCTGAGAAGCCGCTTTGAGAGGGGTCTGTGCATAGACATCCAGCCGCCTGACTACGAAACCAGAATTGCCATTCTCAAGGCTAAGTGCGCGGAGAAGAACTTCACCATAAGCAGTGACGTTCTTGAATACATTGCAAAGAACATATCCTCAAACGTAAGGGCTCTTGAGTCCTGTATTACAAAGCTCATTGCCTACAGCACCCTGCTTAACAAGGACATTTCCCTTGAGACGGCAAAGGAACAGCTGAAGCAGATTATAAACTCAAACAACGACACGTCCGGAATAACAATAGACTTCATAATCAGGTCAACCGCTGCATACTTTAACGTATCTCCTTTTGATATAAAGGGAAAGAGCAGGGGACAGAGCATTATAATTCCCAGGCAGATTGCAATGTATCTTTGCAGAACCCTGACTGATTACTCTACAAACGAGATTGCATCGGAGTTCGGCGGAAAGAACCACACAACCGTTATTTATTATGTTCAGAAGGTAAGTTCACTTATCCAGGCTGAGGATGCGGACACCATAAACACGGTTACAAAACTTACGAACCTGATAAAACAGGAAAACAAAAGAAACTGAACAGAACGTGTCAGTAACCTGTCAGTAAGATATGAGGTGCTGTGGAAAAGATTTGTGGTTGTTTATAACTGCTGCGGTTATGCACAACTTCACAGGTTTTTATTGTTCAACGATGTAATGAATTACTAGGTTACTGACAGTTTTTGTGGTATTATTACTACTACGGAAATATAAATTTAAAAATATAAACAGAAGAAGGTGTTGATAACATGAAATTCAGATGCCAGAAAGACCTTATTGTTGAGGAAATCTCTAATGCAAGTGATTTTACAGCTCAGAGAAACACACTGACAATGATGTCCTGTGTTTACATGAGTCTTTCGGGAAATACACTTACAATAAAAACAACAGACCAGAAGATGGGTTATGTTTCAGAGATTACCGTTGAGGGAATTGAAGACGGAACAACTTCAGTCGTATGTGACAAGTTCCTTGATATTGTAAAGAATCTTCCCGCAGGATCAGTTCTCTTTGAGGACAGTGAGGAAAAGATATTCATCAAGTCCGAGCAGAACAGTATTGAGTTCAGACTAAGAACAAATGATCCTTCAGGTTTCCCGGAGATAACAATTCCGGAGGAAGAGTCTTTCTTCAGCATTCCCCAGAAAGACCTTACGGACATGATAAACCAGGTAAGCTTTGCAGTATCGGATGATGAATCAAAGTTTGCAATGAACGGTGCTCTTCTTGAGAAGGACGGAAGCAGCGGTCTCATCATGGTGGGAACTGACGGAAGAAGACTTTCATTCATAGACAGACAGATTGAAGGTGAGGTAAAGGATTTTGAAAAGATTACAATTCCTTCCAAGTTCCTTGCCATAATCAGAAAACACTCCTCAAACGAGGGAGTTTTCAGGCTCAGCATCACAAGCCAGTCAATTTATGTCAGAACATCTTCATGCATAATCTTCTCAAGCCTTATAAAGAATGAATTCCCCGCTTACAGACGCGTGATTCCGGCAAATCAGGAAAAATTCTGTGTTGTTAACATAAGCGCCCTTGAAGCCGCACTCAAGCGTGCCGCGCTTCTGGTTGAGAATAAATACAAGAAGGTTATTATTGATTTTGAATTCAATAAAATGATTATCTCAACTGAGGAGACCGACCTTGGAGCAGGCAAGGAGGAGATTGAGTGCTCATACGAGGGAGAACCTCTCAAGTGCGCCATGAACTACACATACATCCTCAATCCTCTCAAGGTTATGGACGGAACACAGGCAAAGATTGCATTCACCGAAAGCGGAAGACCTTTCACACTGACATGTGAGCCGGAAAGGGATTACAAGCATATAATAATGCCCATGAATCTTGGCTGATGAGTCCGGATGTCCGTTGAAAAGATCAAACTTGTAAACTTCAGGAACATAGAGGATACGGTAATTGATGTATCCTCACCTGAAGTAATCCTCACCGGTGAGAACGGTCAGGGAAAAACAAATCTCATAGAAGCTCTCTATATTCTCTGTTACGGAAACTCCTTCCGCACCCAGAAACTTTCTGACTGCATAAAGCACGGAAAGGAAGCTTTTGACATAAGCTTTGTCTATAAAGACGTGACCGGTCTTGAAAGCACGGTCAGTTTTTCCTATGACGGAGAGACCAAGAACATAAGAATAGACGGCCGTCCGGTAAGAGACAGAAAGGAACTCATCTACAATCTTCCCTGTATAGTTTTCTCACATGAGGACATGGAATTCGTCAGGGGAGAACCTGAAAACAGAAGAAGATTCTTCAACCAGATAATGACCATGTATGACGTTCCTTTCTTTGATTATCTGAGGGCCTACGGACATGTGCTCAGACAACGGAATGTTGCAATTAAAGATGCCAGAATTGAACTTTTGGATGTTTATGACATGAAGCTTGCAGACTACGGAAAGCACATAGTCAGCCAGCGCGCCGCAGTCTGTGAAGCCTTTGACGCAATCTTTCCCGATATATACTCAATGGTGTCCGGTGAGGACAGGAAAATAAGCATTGCCTACAGACCCTCCTGGTCTCAGGACATGACAACGGATGAGATTCTTGAAAAGCTCAGATCCTCCAGGGAAACGGACATACACATGGGTACAACCACAAGCGGACCGCACAGGGACAGGTTTCTCATAACCGACAGGAACGGGCTTTTCCTTAACAGCGCATCCACCGGCCAGATACGTCTTGCGTCAATTGTAATGAGAATTGCCCAGGCTGCCTTCTTCAGACAGAAGACGGGGGAGAACCCGCTTCTTCTGGTGGATGATGTCCTGCTTGAGCTGGACAGCGTTAAGAGAAGCCGCTGCCTTGCGGCATTCGGCAAATACAGCCAGGCCTTCTTCACCTTCCTTCCGGATGAAAAATACTTTTCGGATGATGACAGCCGGCCGTTCAGAAAATATATTGTGAGTAAGGGTGTTTTCCATGAAGAGTGACTTTTACGAACATTCCCGCCTTGAGGACCCGGCGGACTCCTCTTTTTTCCTGAACAAGGTTCTGGACCGGATAAACATAGACCTTATGTCTCCGGACAGCCAGATTGTGATTCAGTGGGAAAACATTGTGGGTTCACACGTTGCAAAGCACTGCAAGTACAGCGGACACAAGGACGGCATACTGTATGTTGTGTGTGACCACGGAGCACATGCCGGAATTGTAAGGCTGAACAAGGGGGAAATGATAAAGAAGATCAACGCCGTTTTTCCGGAATTTGATATCAAGAATATAAATATACGTGTAAAAACTTGACCAAAAAAAGTGCTGTGGATATACTCACTAGGCACGGGTTGACCCCGTCCTGAAAGAAAATCCCGCTTTAAGCGATAAAAATGGAGATAACCCGTTATGAGTTACAAAGGCAAAAGAACCTATCAGCCAAGCAAAACAAAGAGAACCAGGAAGTTCGGATTCAGAGCCCGCATGGCAACAAAGGGCGGAAGACTTGTTCTTGCCAGAAGAAGAGCAAAGGGCAGACACAGCCTCACAGTTTCTGATGAGAAGAAGCCTTACTGATAAGCAGATCATAAGACTTAAGACAGATATAGACAGAGTGTTCAAAGCAGGAAAAAGAAAGTCTCTTTCCTGCTTTAAAGTATATTCAGCGGCCAACGGTAAATCCTTCAGCCGCTTCATTGTCATACCTGTCAGGCATTACGGAAATTCAGTTCAGAGAAATCATATCCGCCGCCAGGTAAAGGAAATATGGCGTCTTAATCAGGAAAAGATTCCATCTGGATTTGATTACGCGATTGTAGTGTATCCGGACAGCACCCTTTCTTACAGGGAAAAAGAGGACCTGCTTCTCAGACTTATTGAAAAAAGCACACCGGTACACACAGAATCACACACGGAGTGATATATGAAAAAGAGTTTGATTGTAACTTTCTGTGTTGCACTCGTTGTTACTCTTGTCCTCATTTATGTAATACCCGGAAAAAACAACCAGACAGCAGCCGAGCCGGCTGCCGTTTCCGTTTCTGAACCGGTTTCGGACGTACCTGAGGATATAAAGGGCAAATATACTCCGCTTCAGAGCGGCGGTCAGGAGGAAACCCTGAGCTTTGAGACGGCGGTATTCGATATTGAATTCACCACAAAGGGAGCCGGAATCACGGCTCTCAGACTCAAGAACCACTACGATGCCAACGGCAAACCGGTGGACTTTGTCTTCAGAGGTCCCCATGACAACCCCGCATACCTCATGTACTGGGGAGATGATCTGGGAGATGCTGTTCTTGATATTTTCTCCTACAAAGTCTACGGAGACAGGGTGGTCTTCACCAATGACTACAAGGCGGACAACGGAAAGACCTTCACCGTAACAAAGACATTCGAGTTCAGAAACAGCGATTACCTTATGAAGGTATCGGTGGATATTTCCGGCGAGGGTGTTACGGACGGCGAGTATGCCTATACACTGGCTTATGAGCCTCAGGTTGGTCCCGCATTCGAGAGCCTTTCCAACAACCGTTACGAGTACAGGACCTTCTACCTTGGCCTCCTGAATGACAAGGGCAAGGTCAAAAGGTCAACAATCAGGCTCACAGACGGTTTCTTCTTCACAACAAGACAGTCAAAGTGGATCAGCCTTACAGGCAAGTACTTCATGATGATTGCCGCCCCCGAGGACGGTTCCGTTGCATACAAGTACTCCGCAAGAACAGGCGTGGGAGAGCTTTCTCAGAATAACAGCGTCTTCATCTCCGTTCCCTCGGAGAGCGCAGACGGCAGCAAGACCTTCTACTTCTACTGCGGACCGCAGCTTAAGTCCTACCTGGGCAGCTACTACAACGGCTCCGACAACGAGTGGGGAATCAAGAACCTCAATCTGGACGATGCCATGGAAAGCGGTTCTCTTCTGGGATGGCTTGAGAACCTTCTCAAGCTGGGTCTCAAGATGTTCTACAGCATCATTCCCAACTACGGTGTTGCAATTATCCTGCTCACAATCCTCATCAAGATTCTCACATGGCCCATCCAGAGCAAGAGCATGACTTCCTCACAGAAGATGACAGCCCTTTCTCCCATGATGGAGGAGATAAAGAAGAAGTATCCCAACAACCAGCAGAAGCAGAATGCGGAGATTCAGAAGCTGTATCAGGAATACGGAATAAGCCCCATGAGCGGCTGTACTCCCATTCTTCTGCAGTTCCTGCAGTTCCCCATCCTCTTTGCTTTCTACGGACTTCTCAACAGACACTTTGAGCTCAGAGGCGCAATGTTCATCCCCGGCTGGATAAATGACCTTTCCATTCCGGAGACAGTTGCAACCCTTCCGTTCAGGCTGCCCCTTCTGGGCAACCAGATTCACATTCTGCCGTTCCTCTACGTTGCCACAACCGTTCTGACCATGCTCTATACGCAGAAGTCAAACGGAATGGACGGTTCAAAGCAGGCCGGCGGCTGGTTCCTCACATGGGGAATGCCCGTTATGTTCCTGTTCATCCTGTACTCCGCACCTTCCGGACTGTTTGTCTACTGGGTAACCCAGGGTCTTCTCGGTGCGCTGCAGCAGTATGTTATGAACATAAAGAAAAAGAAACAGGGTCCCGTGACTCTTACTAAGGTAAAGGGCAGAAAATGATCAGAGAATTTGAAGGAAAAACAGAACAGGAAGCCATCAACAAGGCTATAGAGGAGCTTCACATCGACCGCGAGGACTTTGATGTTGAGGTTGTTGACAACGGAAGAAGGGGCCTCTTCAAGAAGGCCAATGTAAAAATCCGCGTAAACGTGGAAACCTATTCCGATGATGAGGAAGACACAGAGCCCTTTGCTCAGGACTTCTCAGCCGAGGAAGACTACGCCGAGGAGGAAGAGGAGGAGACTCTTGAGCAGGATGAGGAGTTTGAAAACAACATCTGCTCCTTCATTGAGGGTGTTGTCTCCCACATGGGTTATGACTGCAAGGCAAGTGTTTCCGAGCGCAGGGGCAGAAAGGTCTGCATCAGCGTTGAGAGCACAAGTTCAAACATCATAATCGGAAGAAAGGGAAAGAATCTTGACGCTCTCCAGGTTCTTGCAAATGTGTATGCCGGCAAGTTTGATTCCAAGAGAAAGATAATTGTTGACTCAGAGGGTTACAGAACCCGCCATGAGGAACAGATTATCAAGGAAGCACACCGCACCGCACAGCAGGTCAGAAAGAGCGGCAGAAGCCGCCTTCTGGAGCCCATGAACCCGTACGAGAGAAGACTTGTCCACACAGCCCTGAACGATGTGACGGGCATTGAGACCAAGAGTGAGGGCGAGGGCCTCTACAAACAGGTCCGCATCATTCCCAAGAGAAGATACAGATAATCAACAGACCCTGGAAACAGGGTCTTTTCTTTACCAATTTAAACAGCCTCAATCTCATTTACTTTAAGCCTAAAACACTTAAAATATGTATAGTAATAAAGTGTCTTGAGTGATATAATAAGTTCATGTCAGATAATACTTCAAAAACCATACCTGAAATCAGTTCCTCCCTCGAAGATATTCGTGCCAAAATCTATGTCATCAGAGGAGTACAGGTCATGCTGGACTTTGATTTGGCTCAGTTGTATCAGGTGGAAACACGTGTTTTGAATCAAGCTGTAAAAAGGAACCTCAGCAGATTCCCTGAACATTATTATTTCCAGTTAACCGAAGAAGAACTTATGGCATCAAAATCACAAATTGTGATCTTGAACAGAGGCAGAGGATCAAATACTAAATATTTACCCCATGCATTTTCAGAACAGGGAGTGGCCATGCTCTCTGCCGTTCTTCGCAGCTCTGTTGCAGTTCAAATAAGTTTAAAGATTATGGATGCCTTTGTTTCAATGCGTCATTTCCTTGTGGACAACGGCATGGTCTTTCAACGTCTTGACCGAATAGAACTCAAGCAGCTGGAGGCAGATGAGAAGTTCAGACAGATATTCAGCCAGCTGGATGCTCCGAAGCA
>CAMZGJ010000037.1 GCA_947306375.1 uncultured Spirochaetales bacterium | reverse complement strand
GTTCATGCCCACCGGTCTGTTCGGTGAAAAGGCAACGGACAAGGTCTGAGGAGGCTTGTATGGATAAAGATAAAAAGAAAGATTTAATCATAAGCCTTGCAGTAATTGCCGTTGTATATGCAGCGGTTGTTGTTCTTGAGTCGGTTCTTCCCAGAACCTCAATGCTGTTTACGGTTCTGAAGAAGGGCTCCATCTACGCGCTTGTAGCCGTTTCAATGAACCTTCTCAACGGTTTTACCGGTCTGTTCTCCCTGGGTCAGGCGGGCTTCATGCTCCTGGGAGCATACACCTATGCGGTTTTCACAATCCCGGTGGCACAGAGGGCTGCGGTTTACCAGTACTTTGACGGCGGTATTATCCAGTTCACCCTGCCTGTCTTTGTGGCAATTATCCTTGCGGGCGTTGTGGCTGCGTTCTTTGCATACCTGATAGGTCTTCCGGTTCTGAAACTCAAGTCCGACTATCTGGCAATTGCCACCCTGGGATTTGCGGAGATTATCAGAGCACTCTTCCAGTGGGACAAGCTGGGCGGACTTACAAACGGTTCAAACCTTCTCAGGCGTTTTCCGGTGTTCAAGTCCTCGCTTTTTCCCATTACTGTCTCGGGAATCTGCATTGCAATCATAATAATGCTCATCAATTCAACCTACGGCCGTGCTTTCAAGGCCATAAGGGATGATGAGGTTGCGGCAGAGGCAATGGGAATAAACCTTGCACACCACAAGAGACTTGCCTTTACAATCAGCTCTTTCTTTGCAGGCATTTCCGGAGCTCTGCTTGCCATGTTCCAGACAACGGTTCAGGCTGCCCAGTTCAAGAGTGCAATGACTTATGAGATTCTTCTGATTGTTGTTATAGGCGGAATAGGTTCCGTTTCCGGATCTGTAATATCCTCCTTCCTGTTTATAGCCTGTTCCGAATGGTGGCTCAGGTTCCTGGACAACGCAGATACTTACATCGGTTCTTTCCATGTGCCTCTTCTGCGCCCGGGTTTCAGAAAGGTTGTGTTCTCCGTGGTCATCATGGCCATTGTTCTTCTTTACCAGAGGGGAATTATGGGGGACAGCGAGTTGTCAGTTGCGGGAATACGTAAGAAAATCGCGGCCAGGAAGGCCGCTGTGGCCAAGAAGAAGGAGGAAAAATGAGCAGAACTGTTCTTGAAATGAATGATGTTACAATGCAGTTCGGCGGCGTTGTGGCAGTAGACTCCTTCTCAATGCATGTTGACGAGGGTGAGATTGTCTCCCTCATTGGCCCCAACGGAGCAGGAAAAACCACTGCATTCAATGTCATTACCGGCGTTTATCCGCCTACAAACGGAAACGTTTTCTTCAACGGGGAGAAGATTATTGAGAATCATCCCCGCGGAAAGATGAAAAAACTCTATGCCGGAAAGCAGAACGGAAAGTATACCGGACATCTGGAGCCCACTCCGGACATGATTACAAAGCTTGGTATTGCCAGAACGTTCCAGAACATAAGACTGTGGAAGAGCCAGACCGTTTTTGACAATGTTCTCATTGCAAAGCATCTGAGAAGAACCTCCAACGTGTTCTCCGCCACATTCCGCCTGAACATGGCCGAGGAGAAGCGCCAGAGAGAGGAGACTGCCGAGCTTCTGAACATTCTGGGGCTGTACAGGGTCAGGAACAACAACTGTACTTCTCTTCCTTACGGCCTTCAGAGACGTCTTGAGATTGCAAGGGCCCTGGCCACAAATCCCAGCCTGCTTCTTCTGGATGAGCCGGCTGCAGGCATGAACCCCCAGGAAACCATTGACCTGACTGATTTTGTGGGAAAGATCAGGGATGATTTCAAACTTACCGTGTGCATGATTGAGCATCACATGGATCTGGTCATGAATATCTCCGACAGAATCTACGTGCTGAACTTCGGTGCCCTTATTTCCAAGGGAACCCCCGCACAGGTACAGGCGGATCCTGCGGTAATTTCCGCATATCTCGGGGAGGACGAAAATGCTTAAGGTTAACGATCTTCATGTATCATACGGCGGAATCAAGGCCCTCCGCGGAGTGAGTCTTGAAGTTCCCGACGGAAAGATAGTAACCCTCATAGGCGCCAACGGTGCCGGAAAGTCCACGCTTCTGAGGACCATAAGCGGTCTTGAGAAGGCGGAAAAGGGTTCCATCAAACTCAACGATGATGAGATTATGAACAAAAACATCTCCTGGATCTGCCAGAAGGGCATTGCCCTTGTTCCGGAGGGAAGAAGGGTGTTCGGAAACCTGACCGTTGAGGAAAATCTGAAGATAGGTGCATATCTTCGCAATGACAGGGATGAGATTGCAAAGGACTTTGAATGGGTCTATTCTCTTTTCCCGCGTCTTAAGGAAAGGTCCTGGCAGATGGCCGGAACCCTCTCAGGCGGAGAGCAGCAGATGCTGGCCGTGGGCAGGGCTCTGATGAGCCGTCCGGAAGTAATGATGATGGACGAGCCGTCCCTGGGTCTTGCACCTCTTATCGTGCGTCAGATTTTTGACATAATCCGTGAGATAAACAGAACCGGTGTCACAATCCTTCTGATTGAGCAGAACGCCAACATGGCCCTGAACGTTGCGGACGATGCCTACGTTCTTGAAACCGGTGAGATTGTTCTCCACGGTCCCGGAAAGAAGCTTCTTGAGAACCAGCAGGTCAGAGAGGCCTATCTGGGTAAGAAAAAGAACTGATTTCAAGGGCAACGCGCCCGGCTATTGCCATGTTGCCTTCCCTGTTGGGATGAATACCGTCCGGAAACCAATCCGGGCGGTTTTTTGTAAGCTCAAAGAGATCTATGACGGGAAGTCCCGTCTTTTCAGCAACACGCCTGATTGCAGGAATAACTCCGTTTTCAAGGTTATCCCTGTCAGGAAGGGCCTTGCCTGTTGTGTTGAAGAGACAGGGCGGAAGCATTAAAACCACCTTGGGACGGCAGGGTTTTGCCAGAATTCTTTCCACAAGTTCAATATATTCTTTCTCAAAGAGCTCTGCGTCCCAGTTTGAGGGCTTGGAATCATTGGTTCCTAGCATGAGGAGCACAAGATCCTCATCTTCCTCCATGAAAATGCGGGCGTTCTTTTCCTTTGAATACGGCATGCCGGAGGTAGACAGCAGCGTTCTGTTGCAAAGACCATAGTTGACTGTTGTGCATCGGCCGTCCGCAAGGGCGGGCAGGAGTGCCGGCCATGCATCTTCCCTGTGACCCAGGACTCCGTAACCGTAGGTTATGCTGTCTCCCACGCAGGCAATTATGGGCCTTCCTGCTCCTTTTGTGTCTGGTTCCGGCCACATGAAAGACTTGATTACCGTGCCCGTAAGACAGCCCGGGAGGGTTACTGCAAGGAGTATGAGGGATGAGAACAGAAAGAGTTTTTTGCCGGGTCTTTTCATCAGTTTAATTATCAATTGCGCATAAAGTTGTGTAAATACGGATAATAAGGATTTATAATAGAATATAACCGCAGACGGAGGTGTTGATGTCATTACGTCAGGATGCAGACAAAATAATCAAAGCCGCTCTGAATTGCGCACTGCCGGACAATGCGGTAAGCAAGGCGCTTAGGCAAATCAGGTTCCGTGCGGGAAAAACCATACTGGTGGCAGCGGGAAAAGCCGCCTGGCAGATGGCTAATGCCGCGTACAGGGAGATGGGAGACAGGATTGACCGCGGTGTTGTGGTTACTAAGTATGACCACAGCAAGGGCAAGATCGGAAACCTTCAGATATTTGAAGCCGGTCATCCCGTTTCGGATGCAAACAGCTACAGCGCAACCCAGAAGGCCCTGGACTGCGTCTCAGGCCTTACTGCCAGGGACAATGTACTCTTTCTCCTCTCAGGCGGAGGCTCTGCGCTGTTTGAAAAACCCCTTGTAAGCGAGGATGAAAACCAGTACATAACACGCCAGCTTCTCAAGTGCGGTGCAGATATTGTTGAGATGAATACCATTAGAAAGCGTCTTTCTGCGGTAAAGGGCGGCAGATTTGCACAGGCATGCGAGCCGGCCCACGTCTATACAATTGTTCTGTCCGATATTCTGGGAGACCCCCTGGACATGATTGCCTCAGGCCCGACATACCCGGATTCCTCAACATGCGAGAAAACAGTTGAGATTGCCCAAAGATATTCACTGGACCTCTCGGAAAAAGCTCAGGAACTTCTCAGAACCGAGACTCCCAAGAGCCTGGACAACGTAACCACATTCATCACGGGAAGCGTGAAGCAGCTGTGCGCATCTGCCATGGAGACTGCAGGGGAACTTGGTTATGAGAGCATTTTCCTCTCGGCCAGTCTTGACTGTGAAGCCCGGGATGCAGGTTCCTTCCTGGCCTCAATTGCACGTGACCACCAGGATACTGAAAAATCCCTTGCCTTCATTGCAGGCGGTGAGACGGTTGTACATCTTACCGGACACGGACTTGGCGGAAGAAACCAGGAGATTGCGCTTTCAGCGGCATTGGGAATAGGCTCATGCAGGGACACGTGTGTGTTCTCCGTAGGTTCTGACGGTACGGACGGTCCCACTGATGCTGCAGGCGGTTACTGTGACAATGAAACACTGGCAAAGCTTGAAGCACAGGGAATAGACATTAAGGCTGTCCTTGCGGACAACGATGCCTACCACGCACTGGACAAGTGTGACGGTCTGATTATGACGGGCGCCACAGGAACAAACGTGAATGATCTAACTGTTCTTCTTATCAAACGCTGACATATTAAGGAGTTATTTTATGGTAACAATTAGCAACGGCATTATGACTGCAAAAATAAATGAACTTGGAGCGGAGCTTTCTTCTTTTGCAAGTTCCGAAAGAGAGTATATATGGCAGGGGGACCCTGCAATATGGAAAAAGCATTCTCCGGTACTGTTTCCGTTTGTTGGAAGACTGCCTGAGGGCATGTATTACTACAAGGATAAGAAATACGGTCCTGTTGCATGCCACGGCTTTGCCCCGGTTTCCACGTTCATTGTGGAAAGCTGGGAGGAGAGCAGCTGTACACTGCTTCTTGTACAGGATAAGAGCGTAAAGGATCTTTATCCCTTCAAGTTTGACTTCCGTGTGCGCTACGAGCTTACGGATAAAACGCTCACGGTAAGATATCTTGTTACAAACCGCGGGGAAGAGGACATGTATTACGGCCTGGGAAGCCATCCGGGAGTAAATGTTCCTATAAAGGATGGAATACCATTTGAGGATTATTTCATAGAGTTTCCTGACGCATCTGATGTAAAGCGCAGAATCTTTACACCCGGTGTTCTGGATACCGGAGTATCCGAACCTTATTCCCTGGACAACAAGCGCCTTCATCTGAGGCATAATCTTTTTGACTTTGATGCTGTCTGCCTTGAGAACACCGGTTATGTTGCGGTTCTGAAGACGGACAGGGACAGTGCCTGCGTGACCGTCAGATATCCTGAGACCCGCTGGTGTGCCTTCTGGCATAAGACAGGGGCAAAGGCTCCCTATGTGTGCTTTGAACCATGGTTCACACTTCCCGGACATGAAGGGAAAAATGACATTGCAACAAGGGAAGACTCCCTGCATTTGTGTCCGGGTAAGAGTGCTCAGCATATAATGAGCATAACCGTTTCAGATTAATATACAAAACTGCGCCGCTTATCGTATAATTTGAATTATGGAAATTGTTAAATACAAGAAAAATCAGGTGCTTTTCAATCAGGGTGATGTTGCCTCCAACATGTTTGAGATTATATCCGGACAGGTTGGCATCTACATGGACTACGGAGAAGAGGCTCAGAAGGAGATCTGTATACTCCGGGAAGGTGATTATGTAGGTGAGCTTGAGTTGATTGATTCCTCAACCCGCATAGCATCCGCTATAGCCCTGGAAGAAGATGTGACAGCCAAGATGATGAACATTGACGATTTCAATGAACTTGTGAAGGAGAAACCTGCAAAGGTTATCCTTATTATCCAGCAGCTCTGCGACAGGATGAGAAAGCTTGACAAGCTTTACCTTGACGCATGCTCCACCATAGATGAGTATCTGAAGGCCGATGAGGAGAAAACCCCCAAGAGTCCTTCACTGATTGACCGGCTGAAGAAGTTTGCCGCAGTGGCAAAAAAAAGAGGCTGACCGGCTTTGTTCTGGGGATATGGAATACAAAGAAAAGGCAACAAGTACAAACGGAGACACAGGCAGGGGAAATGCCCTGAAAAGACTTAGGAACATAACCTGTCCTTATACGGGGATAAGGATGATATCCGGCTCTACTATGAACAGGGTCATGGAAAAACTCAACGCCTGCAGAAACCTGAGGGAAAAACTGAATATTCTCTCACGCTATGCCGGTTACATGCAGCCTGTTGAACACCGTATCTATGACCACATTGTCTATTACACGGATTCCAACCCGGAAAAGGGAATTTCAGATTGTCTTGCATCCAGGCTTGACTACCATCTTACAAAACTGAGGCTGGAGGAATTCAAGGTAATTGACCGTGTTGACACGGAATCCGCGCTTCTTTCCCCTCAGACCCAGATGGAACTGAGGAAGGTTACCACGGAAACCAGAATCAGGATTCTGGACAACGGCGGTAACAACATGTTTTTCAAGCGTAAGAGCTTTTTAGCCGCCCTTGGTGAGATAAAACCATCCAATCCGTATGAGGACAAGGTGCTTTCAGCTATAATGAATCTGGCTCTTTTCCTGCCCACTTCCGGAAGCAGTGAGAACGCCTTTGTGGTCAAGTATTCCAGAAGGGAGGAGGACGATGTTCTCAGAAGGCTCCTGATAGGATCCGTTGCAACCATTGAGCACGTTAAGCCTCACAGCACCGGCGGAAAGGATGTAATCTCCAATTTTCTCATGGTCTCCAATGACGGTAACAAATACCGTGAGAACATACCGCTTTCTGCATACATTGACAGGAATCCCGGCATTCCTGAATACTGCCAGATACATATAGAGGAAATAATCACCAGTATTCACAAGGGTGCCATGAAGGGTAACGAAAGCTATCCGTACAAAATCAAAAAGACTCTGTTCGATGAGTCGGAGGGCAGAATTCTGCTTGATATCTCAAGCTACAGAATCTCAGAGGAGAAGGCTGCGGAGCTTGAGAATCAGAGAAAACACTACAGGCAATGAGCATGGCGGTCAGTATAGCTCTTGATTTCATTATTTCACTTGGGACCGCAACGGTTTTCTTTATCTTCTCAGGAAAGAACTCCATTCCCAAGCCCCTGCAGTACTTTACCGTCCAGTCGAACATATTTGTCTCTGCGGTAAGCCTGATCTGCGCCGTCTGGGGGTTATCGGGCGCCGAGCCCGGGTGGCTTGTTATTCTCAAGTACTCTGCAACCTGCAGCGTGACCGTTACGTTTCTGACCGTGTTTCTCTATCTGGGACCGCGTTTCAGGAACTGGGACTTTCTTCTTTCAGGGGCAAATCTCTGGATGCATCTTTTCTGTCCGGTTTTTGCCATTGCGTCCCTTCTTCTCAGAGCTCCGCTCAGCCTGCCTTTTGCCGCTTCTTTTGCCGGCCTGGCTCCTGTTGTGCTGTACAGCCTGCTTTATCTGAAGATGGTTGTTTTTGAGTCGGATGAAAGGAAGTGGGATGACCTTTACGGTTTTACGGACGGCATAAGATGGGTGTGGAGCATGGCTGCCATGTATCTTGCAAGTTATGCCGTAAGTCTGCTGCTCAGGGCTCTGCTGGCTGCATTTTAGATACTTTGAGTAATAGTCAAAAAGATATATAATGTGCGTAATCGAGGTAATTAAATGAACATTGAAAAGAAGAAAACGGGAGATTCCCTTGTTATTTCCCTTGAGGGCAAGCTCAACAATTCAACTGCACCTCAACTTGAAGCCGAATTGCAGGGAAGCCTTGACGGAATTAAAGACCTGACATTTGATTTATCAGACCTGGTTTACATTTCCTCGGCAGGGCTGAGGGTTCTGCTTCTGGCTCAGAAGAAGATGAACGCCAAGGGAAATATGAAGGTGAAAAATGTCTGTGACGAGATAATGGAAATATTCGAAGACACAGGTTTCTCCTCGATACTTACAATTGAGTGAAGAAGTTTCCGAGATGAGCAAAAGAAAAGGCATACTGAGAAAGAGATACATTTCAATAGGGGACAAGGTTGCGGCAACCTCTCTCAACAGTGCTCTGATCATGCTGATTGTCACGTTTGTGGTGGTTGCCATGATTCTGAGCTTCATAGTTTTCAGAGTAGGAATGTCCACCGTGTCAAACCTTGCATTCTCCTTTGCAACCCAGCTTGACGGAGATGAGTTTGAGTCCGCCGTCTCAAAGGCAAAGGGTAGCAATCCCGCATCAGTTCTTTCAGACCCTTATATAGCGGAAAAGAGAGAACTGTTTAAAGAGACCATGCTCAGGTATGAGAACGTGAAGGCCGCCTTCTTTGTTGTTTTTGACAAGGACAGCGGAACATATACATACGTGTTTGAGGTTGAACCGGGCGGGATTGAGGAACAGCCGGGTCTTGTGGAGAGTATGTATGAGATTTTTGATGAGAAGTCTCTCAGCCAGATAGGAACCGGGCCGGTCGAGCCCTTCTACCACAGCTCCGGGCAGTACGGAAAAATCATTACCGCCGCCCATCCTGTTACCAAGGACGGAAAAATCCTGGGCTATGCCTGTGTCAACATGTCCATGGTACAGATTTTCAAGGGCGTAAGGAGATTCCTCCTTCTTTCATTCCTGCTTCTTGCAGTTATTGCAACCATCAACATGCTCATGACCAGACAGTACTATCAGGAGCATCTTGTAAATCCCCTGAACAAGATAATGAATGCCGCAAAGAAGTACATCTACGAGGACATTGATGATGACGATCTTCCCGTTGAGGACAGCGGACATACTGCATTCAGGGATCTTGAAATAAAGACCGGAGACGAGATTGAGCAGCTTTCAGAGGCAATGAAGAGGATGGAAGCAGACCTGGGAAGGTACATAAGAAACCTTACCAAGGTCACATCAGAGAAGCAGAGGCTCTCCACGGAGCTTTCTCTGGCAAACAGAATCCAGCTTCACATGCTTCCCTCAATCTTTCCGGCATTCCCTGACAGACCTGAGTTTGACATCAGGGCATCCATGGTCCCGGCAAAGGAAGTGGGCGGAGACTTCTATGACTTCTTTATGCTTGACCGCAACCACCTGGGCATTGTGGTTGCCGATGTCTCTGGAAAGGGAATTCCTGCCGCCATGTTTATGATGATAAGCAGAACCGTAATCAGGAACATTTCCCAGAATATGTCCGAGATTATGAACATGTCTCCCGGTGCCATACTGCACAAGACCAACGACATTCTGTGTGACAACAACAAGGACCAGATGTTTGTGACGGCGTGGATGGGAATTCTTGATATTCCTTCGGGAAAGCTTGTTTATTCCAACGCAGGCCATGTAAAACCCCTTCTGGAGCACGCAGGAAAGTGGGAATATGACGAGAATCAGCATGACTTTGTTCTTGCCGGCATGGAAGGAATGGAATACAGGGACTACAGTTACTCCCTTAAACCCGGAGACTTCCTTTTCATCTACACGGACGGAATAATTGAGGCTTCGGACCCTGATGAGAACCTTGTGGGAACCGACAGACTGCTTGATATTGTGAGCAGGGCTCCCCATGACACAGAGGCCTTCATGACCTACGTCAAGGGTGAAATAGACAAATTTGTCCGGGGTGCGGACCAGTTTGATGACATGACCATGCTGGTTCTTGAATATAACGGACCTGAAAAGAAAAAGAAGTAATAATAGGGGCTGTAGTTATAGTCGGTTTTCCGGCTCAAGGGTTGCAGCCCTCTTTTTTTGTTTACCGCTTCCCACTCTACGTGACCCTTCCTCTCTCCACATAACCCTTCTTTACTCCACATGAGTC
>CAMZGJ010000036.1 GCA_947306375.1 uncultured Spirochaetales bacterium | reverse complement strand
CCATCTTTCAGAATGACTTTTTCCCGGTAGTAGTTGATAAGAGGTTCGGTCTGTTCGGCATAG
This sequence comes from uncultured Spirochaetales bacterium, assembly GCA_947306375.1. Lineage (GTDB taxonomy): Bacteria > Spirochaetota > Spirochaetia > Sphaerochaetales > Sphaerochaetaceae > RUG14846. The sequence continues at coordinate 9,867 of CAMZGJ010000036.1, read as the reverse complement.
ACATCTAGGCGGTGTAGAATTGCCTCCGGCTTGTCATCATCACGCTGGATAAGGTCCTCCCCTGTTTCATCGTCCTTGCCCTCGACCTTGGGCGGATGAAACTTGATATGGTAGAGATTTCCGTTGCTCGGGCACATACGGCGTCCGGAAAGACGTTCCACAATATCCTCATTGGAAATGACAAAGTTGACTACTGCATCAAGCTCCACCATACCGGCCAGGGCATCGGCCTGGGGTATTGTACGGGGAAATCCGTCAAGGATAAAGCCTTTTTCACAGTCAGGCTCAGCAAGACGCTGTCTGACCATTTCAATTGTTATGCTGTCCGGAACAAGGGAACCGGATGCAAGAATTGACTTGACCTGTTTGCCGAGCTCCGTTTCATTGTTTATATGGTTTCTGAAAAGATCTCCCGTGGAGATGTGGGGAATGGAGTAAAAATCCTTAGCTCTTTTTGCTATTGTTCCCTTTCCTGCTCCGGGAGGGCCTAAGAATACAAGTTTCATACGTTTGCCTCCGTTAATTTGCTGTTTTCATTTTACATTCCAAAATGCACTTGTTCAACTTCGGTTTGTCAAAGTATTATAAGATGGATGTAACAGGAGACATTATGAAAGACAATAAAGTTATTCTTCATGCAACGGACCTTGACGGTTTTCTCAAAGACAATGACAAAGAGCTTATCTCAAAGGTGGGGACACTCTATGAACGCTCCCTCAAAGCCTGCGATGTAATAGACAACACAACAGATGAGGCAACTCTCAATGAAGCAAAACAGGAGCTTGTTGCAAGTTCCTCCGAGATAGGACGCTTCCTCAAGTCCTCACTGAATACTGAGAAAAACATACATGTCTACTGTTTTGAATCTCCCGAAGAGCAGCACGGAGAGGCCAGCCGCCTTATTGCAAAACTCAGAGACCCCAAGACAGGCCATGAGGAATTTCTGTACTATATACAGAGAGCGTATGAACTTATGTTCTCATTCGTCTTCTCAGACAGAGCTCTGAAAGAGAACAAGAGATCCATCATTACAATGACTCCCGTAACAAACCCCTGCCGCAACTATGCAGTGCACAGGGTTCCCAACACTGACTTGCTTACAAAGGATGCAGTCATGTGCGTCATGCTCAGAGGAGCACTTCTTCCCAGCATGATTATTTCCAAAGAAATCCAGGACTACAGCGCAGACGGAAGAATTACTCCTTTTGCACTGTTCAAGATCAAGAGGGATGAGACCAAGAAGGAAAGCAACATGGACTATGTGCTTGACCTTGACAAGTCCTTCTTCAACCTCAGGGAACTGGACGGCAAAGATCTTATCTTTGCAGACCCCATGAACGCAACCGGCGGAAGCCTTGTAACAATTGTCAAATACCTGAAGGACAACGGCGTAAAGCCCAAGAGCGTCAAGTTCATCAACGTCATAAGCGCACTCAAGGGAGCTCTGAGGATTGTAAGGGCCATTGAAGGCTGTGAAGTATACACCCTGTGGATGGACCCCATCCTCAACGATGCAGCCTACATCCTTCCCGGACTGGGAGACGCGGGAGACAGACTCAACGGCATGGACCTTCCCGGAAACCCCAGAAACATGATTCAGCTGATTGCCGATTACGGCAGCAATATCAACAACCTCTATCGTTCACAGGTGAAGAAAATTGAAGAGACTGTTCTCGGTTGAACTTCTGCTCATTCTTCTCATTACTCTGGTTTCATGCGGCAGTGTCAGTAAGGATGCTGCCGCTGAAATTGAGGCAACGGCAATTCCCATTGCCTCTTACTATGTCTCAATAAAGGACTATGATAAGGCCGTTGAGGTATATGACAGGGCATTGGAGCAGTCTTCTGACGACTACAAGCTTCTCTACAACAAAATCTACGTGCTTACAGCCGCAAAAAGGTATGAACAGGCTCTGGACCTCTGCATAAAAGCTGTGACTGACTACCCGCATGTTATTTCTTTTAGAACGGCCCTTGCCGGCATTCTGAATCAGGCAGAAATGAACGACCGGGATTTTGAACTGACAAAAAAACAGGTCAGTGAGAAGTTTTACACTGGTGAGGTAACTTATTTATACGGAGATAGATATGCCAAGGCGGCAGAGGTTCTTGAGACTGTTCTTGAGCTGAATCCCTATAACACATCAATAAGGCTTCATCTTATAGAGATGTACTCAAACCTGGGAAATAAGGAAGCGGCATACAACCATGCGCTTGTTCTGTGGAATCAGGAAATAAGAACAAGAGACGTGATTCAGGTTCTCTACAGCGTTAACCCTGAAAAATGGGCGGCCGTATACAATTCAGTCAGATAAATCAGGGTATGAACAGACCTGCCGCGGCGCCCAGAATAATGAACACAATCGGGTGAACCTTCTTGAAGCACACAATCAGGGCAATGAATACGGCAAACAGTATGTATTCCTTCACGCCTATGAGAGAAACCGATGCAACCTGCCAGAAAGCATAGGCAAGAAGTCCTATGACAACAGCCCTGAGTATGCGGAAAACCGCCTCTACAACGGGATGTTTCATGTATTTCATCAGAACCTTACAGATAATCAGGATGATTATTATGCAGGGGGCCACAAGGCCAAGCGTTGCAACAAGACCTCCCAGCGGGCCGGCGGTCCGGTTGCCCACATAGGTAGCCATGTTCACTCCTATGGGTCCGGGAGTGGACTCTGAGACAGCTATCATGTCCGTAAGAGTGTTTGCGTCAAACCAACCGGTATTCTGACCCATCCTGAACAGGAAGGGCACGGTGGCCATTCCACCGCCTACTGCAAAAAGACCTGTCTTGAAGAATTCCCAGAAGAGCTGCAGGTAGATCATTCAAGGTCCCTCCCCGCTGCTATTCTGTATCTGATAAGAGCGTATGCAATTGCTGAAAGAGTGATCACAACGGGAGAAAGACCGAGGAAGGTCTGAACGGCAAAGGCAAGAAGAGCCAGAAAAACCGTTTCAAAGTCCTTAAGCGTCTTTTTTCCCATTCTGAATACGGAGACCAGAATAAGGGCGCTGACTGCAATCCTTATGCCGGCAAAGGCCTTCTGAACCTGAATGATGCCGCTGAACATTGCAAGAAAGGAGGCAATGGCCGTAATTATTACAATACTGGGGAAAACAACACCCAGAGTTGCGGCAATTCCGCCCAAGGTCCCTCTCTTTTTGTAGCCTATGAAGGTTGCCACATTAACTGCAATAATACCGGGAGTACACTGCCCTATTGCATAGTAGTTGAGCATCTCATCCTCAGTTGCCCAACCTCTTTTATCAACACATTCACGCTGAAGCAGAGGAAGCATTGCCATACCTCCTCCGAACGTGAGAAGACCCACCTTTGCAAAAGAAAAAAACAACTGGAATATCATAGGTATTTCTGCATTTCCTTTCTTACAAGAGAATCACACATCTCATTGTATTTAATTCCCGCGTGCCCCTTGACCCAGCACCAGTTGACCTTGATTCTGCCGTTGAGAATGTCCAGCTTTTCCCACAGTTCCCTGTTTTTTACGGGGTCCTTGGAAGCGGTCTTCCAGCCGTTCTTCTTCCAGGAGAATATCCAGGTTGTTATTCCGTTCTTGACGTACTGGCTGTCGGTATAGAGGTTAATCTCATTGAATTCCATGAGAATTGAGGATTCCAGGGCGTTGATGACTGCAGACAGCTCCATAATGTTGTTTGTGGTCTGAGCACTGGAACCGCTTGCGTATGTGAGCATTTCACCGTTCTTGATAAGAACGTAGGCCCAGCCGCCGGGACCGGGATTGCCGGAGCATCCGCCGTCTGTGAAAATATCTATTCTGTCAGGCATGATCAACCTCTCTCATGTCCGGCTGCAACAAGCATTTTGTTGTAGCCTGTCTTTTCAACAAGACTTCTGTCAAGACCGGAGGCATCCAGAACGGCAAAAAGAGCCTTTTCAGCCTCAGTTTTGTCTATATCCTCTTCCTTTTCCGAGCATATTTCCATCTCAAGAAACCAGCCAAGGAACTTTACTTCCAGAAGCTCGGCATGCACGCTGAAGCCGTTGCAGGGAAGAGTGAAATTGTATCCCTTCTTCCACTTTCTCCTGCAGACCGTAAGACCCAGTCCCCTGACAAACTCAAGCACCTTTTCCCATTGGTCGGCAGAAGACGTGAATTCATTTTCAACGTTGTATTCCGTCAGATAGTCTTTCTTCTTCAGAGGCTTTGAGGTAAAAAGCACTGCAGCGCCCTTGTCCGTCTTTTCAAGTCTTGTCCTGAAACGCGGAGGGTCATTCTCACTGTTTGCCCAGTAGATATCACATTTGTCAGTTGTTCCCAGGTTTTCCGACCCCGGATAAGAGGAAAGAAACTCCCTTATGTCCTCAACCCTCTCAGGGGCAACATGTGCCTTAATCTCTATCTCAAAACCCATACTGTTAATGTAATGCCAAAAGAGCGGAACTTCAACTCAATTCAACGTACACGGGAGCATGGTCGGAGCCCATTATATGAGAATCTATTCCCGCGTTTTTCACATGACCGGAGTATCTGTCTGAGACAAGCCAGTAGTCTATGCGCCAGCCCGTGTTCTTCTCCCTGGCCCTGAAGCGGTAGCTCCACCAGCTGTATGCGTCTTTGAGGTCCGGATACAGCATTCTGAAGGTATCTGTGAAGCCGCTGTCCAGAAGTTCTGAGAAACTGTTTCTCTCCTCAATTGTAAAGCCTGCGTTGTGTATGTTGGTCTTGGGGTTCTTAATGTCAATTTCCCTGTGGGCAACGTTCATGTCACCGCAGATAAAGACAGGCTTGAGGGCATCTATGGATTTCACATACTCCCTGAAAGCCTTGTCCCATTCAAGCCTGAACGGAAGCCTCCTGAGCTCATCCTGGGAGTTGGGGGTGTAGACGTTGACCACATAAAAATCCTCATATTCAAGGCAGATTACCCTGCCCTCGTTGTCTTTGCCGTACTCAACGCCAAGGGGCTCTTTGCGGGTAAAGATTGCAGTGCCGGAATAACCCTTTTTCTCTGCGTAGTTCCAGAAGCAGGAGTATCCCTGCGGGGCAAAATCCAGCTGTCCTTCTGAAAGCTTTATTTCCTGAAGGCAGAAAACATCTGCGCCGGATGCTTTGAAATAATCCTCAAAACCCTTGGCAAGCACGGCTCTGAGGCCGTTTACGTTCCACGATACAAACTTCATGGTTACAAGGATGACAGAAGGCAGTTTGATTTGCAAGTACGTTGAATTCCTGATGTCACATACTTTTAGGACCATATAGTTAAGATTAACTATCCTGTATATTGCCTTATTTTTCCCTAAGTGATATAAGAATCTCGAGGTATTATATGGCAGAACAGAGAAAGAACAGACGCGGAGACAGATATGATGCCTGGCGTGTCAGAGACCTGGATCCCCTCAACGGGGTCATGACCTATCTCCTGGGCTCAAGAACGGAGAACGAGGCAGTGTGTCACATGGACATAGAAATGGAGGCACTGAACGCCTACGTAAAGTACAAGAATGACAACAATCCCAACCCCGTCTTCAAGTACACATTCTTTCATGTAATACTTGCGGCAATAGCCCGCACCATTGAGGCCAGACCCAAACTCAACTACTTCATCAGAAACAGAAAATACTGGGAGAGAAAGGTTATCTCCTTTTCCTTCATTGCAAAGAAGCAGAAGATAGACGGTGCGGAGGAAGGCCTGGTAATAACAACATACAAACCGGACAGCGACCTCAGCCCCGTTGAGCAGATGCACAACTCAACCTGCAAGATGGTTGCGGAGATAAGAAAGGATAAGGAGAGCAAGGATGACACCGTAAAGATTGTTTCCGCCCTTCTCAAACTGCCCGGCTTCATCTTCAAGCCCATCATTGCTCTGATTATGGCCCTTGACAGGCACGGACGCCTTCCCAAGTCCTTTGTAAAGGCAAATCCGTACGGAACAACCTGCTTTGTTTCCAATCTGGGATCTATAAAGATGGATGCAAGCTACCACCACCTTATCAACTTCGGAACAAACTCAGTCTTCGTCATTGTTGGAGAAAAGACAAAGAAGCCCGTTTTCCATGAAGACGGAACATTTGAGCTGAAGGAGTTCCTGCCCATATCACTGACACTTGATGAGAGAATCGCAGACGGCGTTTACTACGCCAAAAGTCTGCGGTACCTCAAGGCCCTTATTCTCAGACCGGATCTTCTGGACAAGCCGGCCAAGGAGAAGATTGATTTTGAAAAACTGCTGACGGAGTTGGGAATCTGACAACGTCATTCTGACGCATAAGACAATGTCTAGAAAGGAATTAAACATGGCATTTGAAAACTACAAGTACGCTTACACAAAGGAAGATGAAAAGGTTGCCCCCTGGCTGGGTTCCTACGGCGATGTTCCCTTCCATCTTGAATATCCGGACTATTCCATGTATCAGGCTCTGATTGAGTCTTCAAAAAAGGCCCCGAACTTCCCGGCAATCTGCTTCCAGAACAAGGATACATCCTACACAGACCTGGTTGCTCAGATTGAAAGGACCGCAAGGGCTCTTTCAGCCATGGGAATCAGGGAGGGAGATGTTGTAACCGTCTGTCTTCCCAACGTACCCCAGGCAATAATGCTTCTGTACGCAATAAACGCAATAGGCGCAATTGCATCTATGATTCACCCGCTTTCAGCAGTGGGAGAGATTCAGTTCTACCTTAAAGAGGCAAACTCAAAGACAATAATCACACTTGACCAGTTCTATGGAAAAATCTGCGAGGTCAGAGAGGGAGCAGACCTTGAGCACATTATCATAGCCCGTGTCTCAGACGCTCTTTCCGCAGTAAAGGCCTTTGCTTACAGACTTATCAAGGAGCGCAAGTTCCCCAAGGTTGTTGAGGACGGAACTGTCATCAAGTGGAACAACTTCATGAGCAAGGCAGATTCCTGCAAGAAGGACCCCAAGGTTGAGAAGCACGGCAGGGACATTGCCGTCATTCTCTTCTCCGGCGGAACAACCGGAACAAGCAAGGGCATCCAGCTTACGAACCTGAACTTCAACGCACTTGCAAAGCAGACAGGAACAATGGGAGTCAAGCCCGGCACAAGTCTTACAGGAGCTACCATGCTTGCAGCCATGCCGGTATTCCACGGTTTCGGACTCGGAGTATGTATCCACACAATGATGTTCTGGGGCGGAAGAAGCTACCTTGTGCCCCAGGTTAGCGTCAAGGGTTATTCAAACCTCCTCAAGACCGCAAAACCCAACTTCATTGCCGGCGTTCCAACGCTCTATGAGGGAATTACCAGAAACCAGGAGATGGACGGCGTTGACCTTTCATGCCTCATGGGCGTGTACTCCGGCGGAGACAGCCTGTCAATTGAGCTCAAGAAGAAGATTGATACTTTCCTCAAGGATCACAACGCAGACGTGCGCGTTCGTGAGGGCTACGGCACCACGGAATGCGTTACCGCAAGCTGTCTTACACCTTACCACAAGGAAAAGGAAGGCTCTATCGGCCTTCCCTTCCCCGATACCTACTACAAGATTTTCAAGCCCGGCACAACCGAGGAGTGTCCCTACGGAGAGGAAGGAGAAATCTGCCTGAGAGGACCTTCAGTAATGTTCGGCTACATAGGACACGAGGATGAGAACGCCCAGACTCTGCAGAAGCATGAGGACGGCTACATCTGGCTGCACACAGGAGATGTGGGAGCAATGGATGAGGAAGGCTTCATCTTCTTCCGCCAGAGAATAAAGAGAATGATTATTGTCTCAGGCTACAACGTCTATCCCTCACAGATTGAGAACATTATAGACAGCCTGGATGAGGTGCACATGAGCTGCTGCATAGGTGTTCCGGATTCCTACAAGATGCACAAGGTAAAGGCCTTTGTCACACTCACACCGGGTATTGAGCCCTCAGATAAGATTAAGGAAAAGATTCTTGAGACCTGCAGAAAGAAGATTGCCAAGTGGGCAGTCCCCTATGATGTTGAGTTCCGTGAGGAACTTCCCAAGACACTGGTGGGTAAGGTTGCCTACCGCGTCCTTGAGGAAGAGGAAGAGGCAAAACTCAAGAATTCCTGAAAGTTCAGGCCGCAGCGCTTACTTTGAAAGCATTTTTGTCAGGGTGCGGTCAAGATTGTCTGAGAACAGTTTGGTGTTCTCCCGGCCCTGACGGCTCTGCTGAAGAGCAAAGATCCCTGCTTCCCGCAGCTGGTTGTTCACCTCTCTGCCGGTGAGCAGGGATTTTATATTATCAGAGGTGTAACTTGAGCCTCTGTCGTCAATTACAATGCAACCTTTCTCAAGAAGCCTGGAAGCCAGGGGAATATCGTGCGTTATGCACAGGCATCCGGGGCCTGCGTTCTGAACAATATAGTCATCGGCGCTGTTATCGCCGGAAGGCACCACGCACATCTTCACGTTGGATTTTATGCTTCTGTCCCCTCCGGCCTCAGTCCTGCGGCGGAATGTGTCCCGGCTTATGAAGCCCATAACATCCGGCAGAGAGCGGTCTGCAACAAAGAAAAGCGGGCAACCCACACGCACGGAGGCCCTCATTATGACAGGCCTCAGGGCCTTGGGGAGGGAGTCTGCGTCTGCGTAAATGGCTATGTCCATGGCACTATGATAGCACAGTTTATACTCAGTTGAAAAACTACATGATTCTAAATAGAATTAAGTAAAGTCAAACAGGGAGAAATTTATGACAATATCACCACTTCAGACAGCAAGATATGCTTATGAGCCCAAACTTCCCCTCATTCTCAGGGAAGACGTTAAGACAATTGTGCCTGTTCTCGGAGAGAAGACACAGTCACAATCCGACAGGGAAGCACTGAGCAAGCTCTTCCCCAATACCTACGGACTGCCCAAAGTCAGTTTCACAAAGGGCTCAAACCCCAATACTGCAAAAAAGCTGAACGTTGGTGTTATTCTTTCAGGCGGCCAGGCACCCGGCGGACACAACGTCATCTGCGGTCTTTACGATGCCCTTAAGAAAGCAAATCCCCAGAGCTGCCTTTACGGTTTCCGCGGCGGTCCCAGCGGAATTCTGGAAGACAAGTACATTGTTCTGACAGATGAGATAATCAACAGTTACAGGAACACCGGCGGCTTTGACATGATTCAGAGCGGAAGAACAAAGCTTGAGACCGAGGAGCAGTTTGAAGTCTGCACACAGGTCTGTAACAAGCACGGAATCAACGCCATTGTCATAATCGGCGGAGATGACTCCAACACAAACGCCGCAATCCTTGCCGAGTACTTCAGAAAGAAGGGCGAGGATATCTGCGTTGTAGGCTGTCCCAAGACAATTGACGGAGACCTGAAAAACGAAAGCATTGAGACAAGTTTCGGCTTTGACACGGCAACAAAGACCTACTCCGAGCTTATCGGAAACATCTGCCGCGACGCCAACAGCTCAAGAAAATACTGGCACTTTATCCGCCTCATGGGCCGCAGCGCCAGCCATATTGCCCTTGAATGCGCCATCTCCACCCGGCCCAACATCTGCCTTGTAGGAGAAGAGGTGGAGGCAAAGAACCAGAGCATCCAGGACATTACAAACTACATTGCAGACATTATTGCAAAGCGCGCCGCAAACGGCGATAACTATGGAATCTGCCTTGTCCCCGAGGGACTTATTGAGTTTGTCCCCTCCCTCAAGGTCCTCATTTCCGAGATCAATGACCTTGTTGCAAAGAATGAGAAGGAATTCTCAGCCCTTCCCACAACAGCGGCTAAGATTGCCTACGTTGAGAGCCTGCTCACAGATGAGTCCAAGAAGGTATTCAACAGCCTTCCCCAGTCCATTGAAAGCCAGCTCCTGCTTGACCGTGACCCGCACGGAAACGTACAGGTAAGCCTTATTGAGACTGAAAAGCTCTTCATTGAGACAGTCA
>CAMZGJ010000035.1 GCA_947306375.1 uncultured Spirochaetales bacterium | reverse complement strand
TTGTCTCATAAGCCATGTGTCTGGGGAATGAGATATGTACGAATGTGTCACATCCGAGGTCATGGGCTGTCTTGATGATCAGGTAACCTCTTGAAACAAAGTCGTTGTTTGATGTGAGGTCGGCTGCACCGCCGATGACGGGAAGATCTTCGTGTGATTCACCTGCGAGGCAGATGATGTCGGGTCTTCTTTCCTTGATCTGGCGGAATGCCTCTGCTGTTCCGGGAACTGCCTGGTTAACAACAATGGCCTTCATCTGAGGATCGTCTGAAAGGTTGACGATTGTCTGGATGGTTGTCTCAAGCTCTTCCGTGAAGTTGTCCGGATAGATTGCGAGCTTGACCATGTCTTCTCCGTAGAGAGCCTGGAATGCTTCTGCACCGCGGCGGTCATCTTCGGACTGGGAAACAGAACCTGTGACGATACCGATGTGGAAACCTTCCGCTGCCTTGGTTGCTTCTTTTGCACCGGCTGCAAAAACAGAAAGTGCAACAAATGCAACAAGGAGAACTGTCAGTGTTTTCTTCATTTGTATTCCTCCGTTAGCGTTGTTACGCGTAGAATAAAAAAGATTTTAGCACTTTCAGTACATTTATAGAATATACAGGGCTAAAAAATATTTGCATGCGTACATACCAGCAGTTATACTCATAATGTTGTTATTATTTAAAATCATTGAATAATACCGCTGAGGGGGCGTTTATGAGCCACGATGAAAATTATATCAAGGACAAGGGACATTCGGTCGTTCACAAAATCACGGCAGTAATAGAGCTAGTGCTCATAGCCGTACTCATAACCGGAATTGCAATCCAGCTGCTCAGAGTACCTCAGACGCTGGGTTTCTCAGGAGGCAGCTTTGACCTCCACCAGCTTATAAGCTACGTTGCCACAATGGTCATAACGGTGGAGTTCATCCACGTTATAATAAGCCGTGACTTCGGAAGCATAATTGAGATTCTGCTGTTTGCAATAGTCAGGGAGATGGTCATATACGAGAGAACAATGTCGGAGCTTCTCATAGGTGTTGTCTGCATAGCAGGTCTTTTTGCAATAAGGAAATTCCTTACAATCAAACAGGGTTGACGGTTTTTCATGGACACTCAGAAACAGAAGGGCGATTTTTCAAAAGGCTCCATTTATTCCAACATGTTCCGCCTTGCTCTGCCAATTATCATGGCGGAGCTTGTCCAGGTTACGTACAACATAGTTGACCGCATGTACATAGGCCACATTCCGGGAAGCGGCACCCAGGCCCTGACCGGAATAGGTATAGTTCTTCCCTTCATTACTATAATCACCGCCTTTTCAAACCTGTGCAGCTACGGCGGAGCAACGCTTGCCGCCATTGCACGGGGAGAGAAGAATGACGAGAAGGCCCGCTTCATAATGGAGAACGCCTTCACCCTGCTTCTCATTTCCGGTGCTGCCCTCATGGTTTTCTTCTATCTTTTCACGGGAAAACTTGTTCTTGTAATGGGTGCGGATGAGGTGACTGCTGTCTATGCAACGCAGTACTTTGACATTTACCTGACAGGAACAATCTTTGTTCTTATATCCCTCGGAATGAACAGCTACATCAACATGCAGGGATTCAGCGTAATAGGAATGTGGACGGTACTTATAGGAGCCATCCTGAACATTCTTCTGGACCCGCTTTTCATATTTGTGTTCAACATGGGAATCCGTGGAGCGGCAATTGCAACCGTAATCTCTCAGTTCTTCAGCTCCATGTGGGTCCTTGTTTTCCTCACCGGAAAGCGCGTTCCCGTAAGGCTGAGAAGGCTCAGACTCAACGGTGCGACCACAGCGGAAATAATGAAACTGGGAGTCTCCGGCTTCATGTTCAAGGCAACTAACAGCCTTACCCAGGGCGTTGTGAATGCAACGCTGCGTCTGTACGGAGGAGCACTGGGAACCCTTTACATAGCCTCAATGTCCATAATCAACTCCATAAGGGAGGTTCTTTACCAGCCTGTTCAGGGTTTTATAGAGGGTGCAAAACCTGTTTTGAGTTACAACTTCGGTGCAAAGGAGATAAAGAGGGTGGATAAATCCATAGGGGCCATGCTCAAGGTCTCCTTTATCTACAACTTTGCCGTATGGGTTCTTCTTATGACCATACCTGAGGTAATGATCAGAATCTTCACAAGTGACGCAGAGCTTATAAGAATCTGTGTTCCGTGTCTGAGAGTCTACTTCTGTGTGTTCTTCATGATGCCTTTCCAGACATCAAGCCAGAATACATTCACGGCAACAAAGCATCCCGGTTTTGCCGTTATATTCTCATTGTTCAGGAAGGTTATTCTGATCCTGCCGCTCACACTTCTTCTTCCCATGACACAGATGGGAGTCATGGGTGTGTTCTGGGCAGAGGCCATATCAGAGGTAGTGGGGGCCAGCGCCTGCTTCATAACAATGTACTTCACTGTCTGGAAGCCTTACAGAAGGCTTGCCAAGGAGGCCTGAGTGTCAGAGCAGGTAACACTGGAAATGATGCTTTCATGCCGTGAAAACAGGGTTCGTGAGCAGAATTCACTCATTTCCTCTTTCTCTTGCCCCGTTATCTCCTTCTGCATGAACACCGCAGGGCCGGTCAAGACAAGCGTACTTGTCAGAAGAGCTTTCCGCTGCGGAATCAGACGCCTTGAAGGCGGCATTCTGGCCTCAGGCGCAAAGATTCTCTCAAAGCAGATTCAGTACAACACAACGGGCCCGGAGGCATTTTTCTGTGTTGACGCAGACCCTCTTGTCCTCAAAATCATTGCCTGTGAAGTTGAGGATGCAGATGAACTTGGCCGTCTTTTTGACATAGACGTAATTGCAGTTGACGGCAGCAAGATTGAGAGAACTCAGACCGGAAGACCTGAGAGACTGTGTCTTCTGTGTTCCAACAGCGCAAAAATCTGCTCCTCCAGAAGGCTCCACAGTGTGGAACAGCTTTGGGAAAGGACTGAAAAAATAATCAGAAATACGGTTCCGTCGGAGGAGGCTGACCTTATTGCCTCAACTGCGGTCAAGGCCCTTTTATATGAGGTGTGCGTAACACCCAAGCCCGGCCTTGTGGACAGAAACAACAGCGGCGCGCACAGTGACATGGACATTTACACCTTTATGGGAAGCGCCAGTGCCCTTTATCCCTATTTCAGGAAGGCATATCTTCTGGGCCTTGATTCAGAGGATCCCGCTTCATGCTTCAAAGACCTCAGAAAGGAGGGCCTTGAGGCAGAAAGGACCATGTTTCTTGAAACAGGCGGTGTGAACACCCACAAAGGTGCGGTCTTCACAATGGGTATTGTCTGCGCCGCCACCGGAATCTGCGCATCCTCAGACATCATTTCAACTGACAACATACTCAGTGCCTGCAGGAACATGACAAGCGGAATAACACAGAATGACCTTGGAGGGCTGACGGAGGAGAACTGCAGAACCAAGGGACAGGAACTGTTTTTAAAATATGGAATTACGGGAATAAGAGGAGAGGTGGAGAAAGGTCTTCCCTCCGTAAGAAGCGCCCTTGGGTTCTTTGAAAGCCTTCTGAAACAGGGGGACTCTTTTGATAGGGCCGGGGCAAAAACACTTTACAGAATAACGGCATGCATAGATGACACCAGCCTCATTGCCCGCGGAGGTCCTGAAAAGGCGGATGCAGTAAAGAAACAGGCACAATCCATGATGAAAGACAAAGAAGTGACGGATTCTTATCTGGAGGACCTGGACCGCACTTTCATACGGCAGAACCTTTCTCCCGGAGGAGCTGCGGATCTTCTTGCAGTATGTTTCTTCCTCCATTTCATCAAGGAGCTGAACAATGGCTGAATACAGTGTTTCAAGCATTTCAAAATACGACAGGACCGCACTTTCCCAGGTGGACGCTCTCCTTGAGAAGGAGGGAATAAAGCGTGACAGAAATCTTGATTACACCTGCGGTGTCTATGATGAGGACTACAGTCTCATAGCCACCGGATCTGCGTTCGGAAACACGTTGCGCTGCTTTGCCGTAAGCTCTGACCATCAGGGAGAGGGGCTTATGAACACAGTCATGAGCCATCTTCTGGACTTTGAGATGGGACGCGGCATAAGCCACGTGTTCGTATACACCAAGGCCAAGTCCGCAAAGTTCTTCATGGACATGGGTTTTTATGAGATAGCAAGGGTGGAGGGCCTGTTTGTCTTTCTTGAAAACAGGAAGAACGGTTTTCCGTCCTATCTTGAGAATCTTACGGAATCTGCAAGGCCGGACGGAGTCAGCGGTGCTGTTGTAATGAACGCCAATCCCTTTACCAAAGGCCACAGGTATCTTATTGAAAAAGCCGCATCGCAGTGCGATACACTGCATGTATTTGTTGTAAGCGAGGATAAGTCACTGGTTCCGTTCTGCATCCGCAAACGCCTTGTGGAGCAGGGGACTGCTGACCTTGGAAATGTGGTGGTCCATGAAAGCGGACCGTATATGATAAGCAACGCCACGTTCCCCAGTTACTTCATCGCCGATGAGGCGGGGGTTATGGAGGGCCATGCAAGGCTGGACGTGAACGTTTTCAAGAAGATTGCGGGCGTAATGAACATTACAAAGCGCTTTGTGGGGGATGAGCCGTTCAGCGCAATAACCTCTCTTTACAACAGGGTGCTCTCATCGGAGCTGCCCAAAGCGGGTATTGAGTGCTGCATAATTCCCAGGCTGGAGGAGGACGGGGTGCCGGTAAGCGCATCCAATGTCCGCCTGGCCCTGCAGAATGATGACTGGGAGACTCTTGAAAGGATTCTGCCTCCCGCAAGCCTGGATTTTTTCAGGTCTGAGGAAGCCGCTCCGGTCATAAGAGCAATTAAACAAGAAAAAGATGTTGTTCATCACTGAAGTGTATTAGGATATTAAAAAAGGTACGGAGGAAATTATGGTAAAACTGTATGAAGGCGGAGTATTTCTTGCCGACGGGAAGGAAATCTACACCGATTCCAAAGAACTGAAACAGAAGACGGGTCTGGAGGCAGACAAAGCAAAAGCCTCTGAAGGCACCATTGCCTACGGCATCATCAAGGCACACAACAAGAGCGGGGACATGAAGAAGCTCCAGCTCAGATATGACTCGATGACAAGCCATGATATCACATACGTCGGAATTATTCAGACGGCAAGGGCCTCCGGAATGAAGAAATTCTCCATTCCCTACGTGCTTACCAACTGTCATAACTCCCTCTGTGCGGTAGGCGGAACAATAAACGAGGACGACCACAAGTTCGCACTCTCAGCCGCACACAAGTACGGCGGAATCTATGTTCCCACAAACCTGGCAAACATCCATTCCTACAACCGTGAGATGATGGCCGGATGCGGCCGCATGATTCTTGGCTCCGACAGCCACACAAGATACGGAGCACTGGGCAACATGGCCGTAGGAGAGGGCGGCGGAGAGCTTGCAAAGCAGGTGCTGGGCCGCACTTATGACTTCTCATATCCCGAGGTTGTTGCAATCTACCTCACCGGAACACCCAAGCCGGGAATAGGACCCCAGGACGTTGCGCTGTCAATCATAGGCGCCGTCTACAAGAGCGGCTACGTGAAGAACAAGGTAATGGAATTCGTGGGTCCCGGAATTGCCGGCCTTCCCATTGAATACCGCAACGCAATAGACGTAATGACCACAGAGACCACATGCTGGTCCTCAATCTGGGTAACTGATGACAATACAAAGAAATACTTTGAAGTACACGGCCGTCCGGAAGCCTACAGAAAGCTTGATCCGGCAAAACTTGCCTACTATGACGGCTGTGTCTACGTGGATCTTTCCACAATAGAGTCCACCGTTGCCATGCCCATGCACCCGTCCAACACATACACCATACACGAGCTGCAGGCAAACGCCCGCGATATCCTTCACAAGGTTCAGGAAGATGCCAACAAACAGCTCAAGGGCGTTAAGATGGACCTCCTGTCCAAGTACCATGACGGCGGAATCTGGGTGGAGCAGGGCGAGGTTGCCGGCTGCTCCGGCGGAACATTTGACAACATCTGCGCCGTGGCTGACATTCTGCGCGGAAAGAGCTGCGGAAACGGTGCATTCTCACTGAACATCTATCCCGGCTCAATGCCCGCATTTGCGGAGCTGGTCCGCAACGGCCGTGCCGCTGACCTCATTGCAGCCGGTGCAATCATGCGTGAGTGTTTCTGCGGCCCATGTTTCGGAGCCGGAGACACACCCGCAAACGGAGAGTTCTCAATCCGCCACACAACCAGAAACTTCCCCAACCGTGAAGGTTCCAAACCCGGAGACGGCCAGATGAGCAGCGTTGCCCTCATGGATGCACGCTCAATAGCCGCAACCGCAGCCAACGGCGGAAAGCTTACCGCAGCCACGGACATAGACGTTGAATACACAAATCCCGAGTATCACTTTGACAAGGGCATCTACGAGAAGAGAGTCTACAACGGATGGGGTAAGGAAGAGCCCGATTATGAGCTGAAGTTCGGTCCCAACATCAAGGACTGGCCGGAAATGCCCGCACTTACGGATGACCTTCTGGTCAAGGTATGTTCATACATTACGGATCCCGTGACAACAACTGATGAGCTTATTCCTTCCGGTGAAACAAGTTCCTACCGCTCCAACCCTGAGCGTCTTTCAGAGTTTGCTCTTTCCAGACGTGACCCGCAGTACGTAAGCCGTTCAAAGGTAATGCGTCAGATGGAGAGGGACAGAAGGGCAGGCAAGGGCCTTACGGATGAGGTTAAGGCAGTCTACAAGGCACTTGAAAAGGCCGGTCTCAAGGTTGATCCGGAGGGCACGGACATAGGTTCCACAATCTTTGCCAACATGCCCGGAGACGGTTCTGCACGTGAGCAGGCAGCATCCTGCCAGCGCGTCATGGGCGCCAGCGCCAACTTTGCAAAGCAGTATGCCACAAAGCGCTACCGCTCCAACTGCATCAACTGGGGCATGACACCGTTCCTCGTTCAGAATCCGGAAGTGTTCGAGCTTGGAGACTACATCTTTGTCCCCGGACTGAGAAAGGCCATTCTTGAGAAGAACGATGACATTGATGCCTATGCAGTCAAGCCGGACGGAAAGGTAACACATTTCAAGTGCTCCGTAGGCGCACTGACGGATCCGGAGAGACAGATAATTGCAGACGGATGTCTGATCAACTACTATAGGAATAACTGATATAAAGTCGGAGGATTATTAATTTATGAGCAGTACATTGGTAGGTATTCTTGGCATGCTGACCATAGTTGCCATTGTTGTCACGCTCTTCAAGAGCAAGACACAGCCGGCAATTGCCTTTATTGTGTTCCCGGCCATTTTGGGGCTGATACTGGTACTGGCGGGACGCTACAGTTTTGATGACCTTGCAACAATGGTTAAATCGGGCTTCTCAAGCACCGGTCCCACGGCCGCGCTCTTTGTTTTCTCAGTGCTCTACTTCGGAGTAATGACGGATGCGGGAATGTTTGACGTGATTATCGGCAAGCTTATGAAGCTTGTCGGAGACAACGTCATAGGCGTAACGGTTGTTACAGCCATCATTGCCCTTGTAGGTCACCTGGACGGCGGCGGAGCTTCCACATTCTGTATTGTCATTCCGGCAATGCTTCCGGTTTTCAAGAGGATGCACATGAGGCCTACAACCCTTCTGAGAATTGCAGTTCTCTCAATGGGTGTTCTCAATCTCATGCCCTGGGCAGGTCCCACAATGCGTGCGGCATCGGTTCTGGGTATTGAAGCGGGTTCTCTCTGGCACACAATCCTTCCCATCCAGATTTTCGGTATTGTCCTTTCTCTTGCACATGCAGTTCTTGCAGGTATTCAGGAAAAGGCACGCGGAGCAGGACTCCACGGCAAACTTGCGGAGATTGAGGGAAACATTGAGGTTGTTGAGGAAGTGGAGGAGAAAAAGGAAAACGAGCTTGCAAGACCCAAACTATTCCTGTTCAACGTTGCCCTTACAATAGCAGTCATTGTCATGCTCATCTGGGATGTCTTCCCCAGTTACGTACCGTTTATGCTCGGTCTTTCAGTTGCACTGTTCGTCAACTACGGACTTTCCGCAAAGATGCACAAGAAGATTATCAACCTCCATGCAGGTCCCGCACTCATGATGTGTTCAACACTCATGGGCGCCGCCGTTCTGATGGGTATTCTCACTACCAGCCTGGGCGCTGACGGCAAGGCCATTTCCGCAAAGGTGATGGAACTTCCCGCTGACGCAATTCCGTCCGTTGTGAGATGCCTTGCAGGTATTGTCTCTTCAATTCTTCCCGCAGCACTGGGCCAGCATCTGCCGCTTATAATAGGTATCCTCTCCGTTCCTCTTGCTCTTGCATTTGATACGGACAGCTACTTCTACGGAATGCTCCCCGTCATGATGGGCATAGGCCAGGCATTCGGCGTAAATGCGCTTCCTGTTGCAATTGCAATGGTTGTGTGCCGCAACTGCGCCACATTCATCAGCCCTATGGTTCCGGCCACTCTGCTGGGAACGGGACTTGCGGAAGTGGACATCAAGGACCACATAAAAGCAAGTTTCTTCTATGTATGGGGTTTCTCAATCCTGTGCATGGTATTTGCGGCAATCTGCGGAATCATGCCGCTCTGATGCCTTTCATTTAAACCTTAACGGCGGCTGTAACTCAGAAGTTATAGCCGCCTTTTGTTTCACCCCTGTAATCTTTGCCGTAGGGGTAGACTATCTTCCTGCTCAGAACCTCATCTATAAAGGTCTTTGTCTGGGGCAGTTTGGCAACCTCATCCTTGCAGAGCAGGTAGGTCTGTCTTACAAAGAGCTCTCCGCTTGCAAAGTGGCAGGGCTTTATAATTCCGTCATAGTCCGCCAGCGCAACCTCGGGAATCAGAGCCCAGCCGATTCCGCGTCTTACAAGGTCCATTGATGAAGAAATGGAATCCATCACTATCTCTGTGGGGCAGTTCATGAGATTGTTCTCATGTCTCCATTTGTTCATCAGTGCGTACTGTACGGTGTCCGTTGTCCTGTCTATATAAGTAAGTTCATTCAGGGGTATTCCCTCAAGGGATCTGTCATAGACCACACACATGGCCTCGGTGGAAAGAAGCTGCTTAACACCGTCCCACCAGAAGTTTCCCCTTATTATTGCCAGGTCCACCGCATTATCCAGGACAAGAGGGTAGAGCAGGTGGCCCTTGTTGGTTTTGAAAGTCAGTTTGACATTGGGATATTTCCTGTGGTAGGAAGCAGCTACGTCCGGAAGATGATAATACATGTAATTGTCTGAGACACCGACTGTAAGGCTGCCGAACACATCCTTTCCGTGACTTTCCAGGTAGTGTTTCATCTCGGAGAACTCCTGGGTTATCTTAAGTGCTTTCTCCAGAACAAGTTCCCCTGCGGTTGTAAGACGCACACCGTGATGGGATCTTATAAAAATCCTGGTGTTCAGCTCTTCTTCCATATTCTTTATGCGCTTGGATATGGCGCTCTGGGTCAGAAACAGATCATCCGCCGCCGATGTTATATTCCTCTTTTCGGCAATGACTTTTATCAGCTCAAGATCCTTTTCATCCATGGGGCCGTCTCCTTTTATTTATTTTTATTAATAAATTGTAAAACATTCCGGAATGGAATGGAAGGTCTTGAATTGATTTCATTTTCATTGTGGAAAAAATGCCCTTAAGATAGTAAACGTGCAGACTGCACAAGGAGTATTTTTATGAAGAAATTGTTTACCATCCTTATGGTCGTCATGGTTGTCATGGCTCTTTTCGTCGGATGTGCCAAGAAAGAAGCTGAAACCACAACAGCCACAACAGCACCTGCAAAGCAGGTAGCTCAGGGCGCAGCAGACGACGGAACATGGAAGTTCGAGCGCAAGATCGAAATCGTATGTCCGTGGGGTCTCGGCGGCGGTGCTGACTCAACAATCCGTCCCATGGCTACACTTCTCCAGCAGAAGCTCGGCGTACCCGTAGAGGTCCGCAACGAGACAGGTGCAGGCGGAGTTACCGGAACAGAGTATACTTACAAGCAGCCTGCAGACGGTTACACATTCATGCTCGGCACACAGTCCCTGTTCATTCAGGACATGATGGGCAACA